>JANMEI010000523.1:0-2404 GCA_031376865.1 Acidimicrobiia bacterium
GAAACCGGACGGTTCACCGCAATGATGGGACCGTCGGGTTCCGGAAAGTCAACGCTGCTGCACTGCCTGGCCGGGCTTGACACACTCACGTCAGGTTCTATCCGCATCGGCGAGATCGACCTCAGCACGCTCCGAGATAAGGAACTCACCTTCCTTCGCCGCGACCGCATCGGGTTCGTGTTTCAGTCCTTCAATTTGATCCCGACGCTGAACGCCCTCGAGAACATGACGCTGCCGATGTCGCTTGCCGGTCGCAAGCCGAACAAAGCCTGGCTTGATCACGTGATCGACACCGTCGGATTGCGTACTCGTCTGACACATCGCCCGTCAGAGCTGTCCGGTGGTCAGCAGCAACGTGTTGCTGTCGCCCGCGCACTTGCGTCACGCCCTGAGATCATCTTCGCTGACGAACCCACCGGCAATCTCGATTCACGCGCCGGAGCCGAGATACTCACGTTCCTGCGCAACGCGGTGCGCGAACTCGATCAAACGGTCGTCATGGTGACCCACGATCCAACCGCGGCCGCCTACGCCGACCGGGCCGTCTTTCTCGCTGATGGTCACATCGTCGGCGATCTCCCCGACCCCACAGCAGCCACCGTCCTCGATCACCTGTCGAACTTCGGAAGCTAGCGACATGGGCACCTCACCAGAGGCGACACCGGCCGAATCACGACGTTTCGCAGCATTCGACAGCCCGAACTTTCGGCGGTACTTCATCGGCCAAACGATTTCGAGTATCGGATCGTGGACCCATGCCCTTGCCGTCACTTGGATCGTATTAGAGCTTACGAACCGCAGCGACCGACTCGGCATCACGATGGCCCTCCAGTTTCTCCCGCTTTTGCTACTCGGCGCACCGGCCGGAGTGTTGGCCGATCGGTTCGATAACCGCCGCATCCTCATTGTTACTTCAGTGTTGTCTGGCCTCGTAGCGGCAACATTCGCTGGAATCGCCTCGTCCGGTCACATCACGATTTGGTGGATCTACAGCCTGACGCTCATCCTTGGTATCGCTTTGGCCGTCGAACGTCCTGCGATGCAGGCGATCCTGTACGAACTCGTTGGACCCGAGCTGCTCCCGAGCGCGGTGGCGACCAACAGCACCATCGCTTCGGTGTCACGCCTTATCGGCCCCGCGCTGGCCGGGGCGCTGATTGCGACGGTCGGAGTGAAGGCATGCTTCATCGTCAACGCAGTGTCGTACCTTGTCGTCATTGCTGCCCTCCTCGCGTTGCGATCGACAGAACTGTTTCACCGGCCTGCGATCGGGCGAGCGAAAGGCAAACTACGCGAGGGATTCACCTACGTCAGGACCCATCCCGACGTCGCACGCCCGTTGATCGTGTTGTCCATCGTCGGCACTGTCGCGTACAACTTTCCAGCCACGTTTCCATCGATGGTCCGCTTCGAGTTCGACCGCGGCGCGGGATCGGTGGGCATTGCGATGAGTGTTAGCGCAATCGGCTCGATCCTCGGCGGTATCTACATCGCTGGGATCAAACCGCACCCACGCCGGACACTCGCCATCGCCCTCGCCGGATTGGCGGCAGCTTGTCTCGCGCTGGCCGTTGCACCCGGCTTCTGGGCATTCGTTGCGATGAGCATCGTGTTGGGATTTGTCTCGGCGTCGTTCCAATCCGTCAACACCGTCGTCCTCCAACAGGCCACCGAACCATCCATGAAAGGGCGGGTGATGGCTCTTCATCAAATGGCCCTCTTCGGCACTACCCCGATCGGCGCACTGCTCATCGGATGGGTAATCCAAACCACTTCACCCCGGGTGCCATTCGCCCTCGGCGGGCTCACCGCACTGGGCTGTGCTGTTGCTGTACGCGGCCGCCGCAGCCACCGCCCGACCGCACCGACCTCACCGACCTCACAAACCTCACAAACCTCACAAACCACTACCCCTGTCCTTGCCCGACTCACCTGAAGAAAGCAGACCGTCATGATCGCCACACTCACCATCAAACAACTCGCAGCCAACAAGATGCGCCTCCTCGCCACCGCGTTTGCCATCATCCTCGGCGTTGCGTTCCTCGCCGGAACCCTCATCCTGACTGACACCATTAAAGGCACCTTCAATGGCGTGCTCGCCAAAGCCGATGCCGGCACCGACGCTTACGTCCGAGGCAGTAGTGCCCTCGATCTCGGCTTCGGCAAAAGCGCACAACCAATCGACGCCTCGCTGCTCGACACGATCCGCACCATTGATGGCGTCGACCAAGCCAGCGTGCAGGTTTCAGGCTACGCACAAATCCTCGACAAGGAAGGCAAGGCCATCGGTGCACCCGACACCGGAGTGCTCGGCATGAACTGGATAACTGTCTCGGAACTCAATCCGTTCACGATCGTTTCGGGACGTGCGTTGCGAAACAGTCGCCGGATTTGGGGCTGACAG
>JANMEI010000537.1:0-6001 GCA_031376865.1 Acidimicrobiia bacterium
GGCAGATTTGGGAATTGATCGACGAGTACGAGTTTGTGGTGCAGCCGGTCCTTGCCGGTCACGGGCCGACGTTGCTCGCTGGTCTACGCGAGCGCATCCAGCTGGAACTCGTGGATCGCCGCGTTGCTCGTGTAGCGCGAAATTTCGCGGCTGTGGGCTGCCATGTGAGCTACAGCAACGGCTTGACCAACGGCTCGTGCCACTGCAGTGCCGCGACCGAGGTGCGGCGAACTGTCTCGCTCTATCAAGTGTCTCGACAAGACGCTGGTCTGATGGTCGATCAACTTCGAACAACGGTAAAATAGGCAAGTGTGAACGACAATCAAGCGACGCTTTGCAATACTCCATACGTGGACGTCGTCGTTGAAACCAGTCGTTTGATGCTTCGCCGTTTCACGCTCGACGATACGGATTCGCTCGTTCGCCTTGACAGCGATCCCAAAGTCCGAAGGTACGTCGAAGACGGCGAACCAGTCAACGCCGAACAAGCTGTTTTAACGATCGAACACTGGTTGGCGTGGTATCGACGTTCGGATCTCTTCGGTTGTTGGGTGGTAATCAACAAAGAATCGGACGAGTTCCTCGGTTGGTTACATTTCCGACCGAGCAATGGTGGACCAGACGATGAACCCGAACTCGGCTATCGGCTCGCCTCCAAAGCTTGGGGTCATGGTTACGCGACAGAAGGCTCGCTTGCGCTAATCGATCGCGGGTTTACCTCGCCGGTCGTCTCCCGTGTTGTGGCCGAGACGATGGCGATTCATGTTTCATCACGTCGTGTCCTAGAAAAGGTCGGCATGCGTGTAGTTAGGAGTTTTCGGGCCGATTGGCCAGTGCAAATTCCCGGAGACGAACACGGCGACGTGGAGTACGCGATCACACGAACCGAATGGGAAAGCCAATCGGCTTCGACGTGATCCCGGAGCTCTCCACTGACGGTATCGGTACTCAATCCTACGGATCTTCAACAGCTCGCCCTGACGATAGGTTGGTGTTTGCGATCAAAGTCCCACCATGGCCGATAACCCCCAACAGATAAATGTCGTTCACGCCTGGCTTGACTCCGCAGGTTTTTGGTTCCGGGATTCGCTTGGTTCACTCGTCAGCGCTTATGGGTTAAGCGATAGCGGGCGCTGGCACCGGTGGCCCCTGTGCGCGCCAAGCAGCAGCAGTGGATTCCCGATTATCGCTGCCCCGCTCGTGAGACCATTTGGGTTTCATGTAACCGACTATTCATCACACGACGATGCGCTGGACGAGTTTTATGGTGTTGTCGACTGTGGATCGCAGGAAGCAAGCTTCGAATCGGCTCACCTCGAGCTGTCCAAGGCCCTCGGCTCGGGGGGCGCAACGGTTTCGGTAACAGGTGCGCCGGAGGTGAATTGGGTGACAGGACCATCGGCTGTCCGGCTATCCACCACGGAATTTCCAGCTGGTACGCACCCGGGACATGGTGCGCTGGTCGAGGTATGGACGGGATGGCGGCCCCAACTTTCGGTGATCCATTGCGACGCCATCATGAATTGGCAGGCGGCTATTGCTTTGGTCGATGATGTTGCTACGACCTTCGCTCCACCAGACGTCACATTCGATTGGCCAACGGAGTTCCCGTCGCCCCCAACCGGTATCGGTGTGCTTGCGTTGGATGGTTCCCTTGCGATCGTTTCCGATGACGGCTTGGTCATCATCTCACGAGCGCGGCTCCGCCACGTGGGTTACACGTTGATTCACCCAGCGCGGTCTTCGGGATCCGAAGAGGTCGCTGTTCACTACGAAGCTGACGGTTTTCACGGTCCGGTTGCTCGCAAGTATGTGCTCACCAGCAGTTACCAAAACGGTGCCTATCGTGACTTCGCTCAGGACCTGGCGAGGTGCGCTTCATTGCCATTAGCTGCACACGAATTTGTGAACGATTGAGGTCCAGTGCGACTTCTTTTGCTGTGCGATGCGAAATCGGTGTTTCGTTCCTGAACTCTTGGGGTACACGACAGGCCGATCAAGGGAGACGCAATGAACGTGCTCGTACTCGTCGGCTCAAAACACGGGGCAACTCGCGAGATTGGTGCCGCTATTACCAAGCAGCTCAACACAGCTGGCCTTCAAGCGACCACCGTCGACGCCGATAACTCACCGGGGGATCTCGCCGTGTACGACGCGTTCGTCATTGGTTCCGCCCTGTACATGGGTCACTGGACGAAGGACTCCCGGTTGTTCGTCGAAGACCACATGAAGATATTGACGGCCAAACCGGTTTGGTTGTTTTCCAGTGGGCCGCTGGGGGAAGTGTCTGGACCAGGAAAACCTGATCCGCAGATGGAGGAGTTCACGTCGGTTCTCAAGCCGTTTGGCCACACGATCTTCGGCGGCGCGCTCGACAAGTCTGATCTCAACATCGCAGAGCGAGCCACGATGCGAGCCGTCCACGCTCCGTACGGCGACTATCGCCCGTGGGACGAGATCAGCACGTGGACTAACGAAATCATCGATGCGTTGCAGCATCTCGACACAGGAACGAAAGCACTGCCCTCGCGATGATTGCAGTTCGCCTCGGATCTGTTGTCATGGCAGCCGGCCGTGGATCGTTCAGATTGGGATCGGGCGAGCGGGATGCGAAAACAGCTACTCGGCGTCAAGTAGCGCGTCGAACACCACAACGATGCCATCCAGCAACCCGTCTCCAAAGTCCACGCGTGAGCCCGGCACTGTCCGCCGAATCGAGAAACTCAGCGGATAACTTTCGAACGAATCACCGCCATTTCCGGCTCTCCCGATAACAGCAACGATCGCGTACCGGATGTTTCACGATTCGTGACTTCGGGTACCGATCGCTGATGTTCACCGTTGCGTCGGCAACAGGCCACCCGGACATCTATCAGGACCTTGAGTACGTTCGATGTTGTCGCTCACTTGCCAACGAGATTGCGCCGAGTAATGACTCCGACTGTTGAGCCATTGGTTCCCCGGTTGAGTGAATCGCCCGTGGATGCAATTGTGATCGGAGCAGGTCCAAACGGTCTTGTCGCCGCCAACATGCTGTGCGATGCCGGATGGAGCGTCCGGGTTTTTGAAGCAGCACCCACCGCTGGTGGCGCGGTTCGAACCGAACAGCTCACCCTTCCGCAGTTTCATCACGACACCATGAGTTGTTTCTATCCGCTCGCGCAACTTTCGCCAGCACTTCGCGCTCTGAAACTGAGCGAATTTGGGCTCCAATGGTGCCACTCGCCGATCCCGCTCGCACATGTCGGAACGAGTACTCCCACTGCGGTCATTCAGCGCGATCCGGTAAAGACCGCGAGCGGGTTTGAACAACTGAGCGCTGGTGACGGCGCAAAGTGGCTCGACTTAGCTACTGCCTGGGCGAGTTACCGCGACCTCATCACTGCTGCATTGTTTCGTCCGTTTCCTCCGGTGAATGCGGCGATGCGACTGCTGTTGGATCCAACCGCCCTGACGGGTCTGCCTCGTTTCGCAGCACTGTCCCTGCGACGTTTTGCCGAGGAACAATTTAGCGGTGCGGCACCTCAGACACTGTTGATGGGAAGCACCTTGCATACAGACGTCAGCCCTGAAGGTGCAGGGAGTGCGATGTTTGGTTGCCTGCTCACACTGCTCGCTCAAGATGTGGGGTTTCCCGTCCCTGCCGGGGGAGCGCAGTCATTAATCAGTTCACTTACGGCACGTCTGGCGTCTGGCCACGGTGAGCTGCTACTCGGTACCCGAGTGGACCGCGTCACCGTGCAGGCGGGCACCGCCACAGGCGTCGTCACCAATGACGGCACTCATCACAAAGCTCGCCGGGCTGTGATTGCAGATACTGATGCGGTGGTGTTGGCACGAGATCTGCTTCGTGACGTCGACGCAGCAAACGGAATGCGGAAACGGGTGATGCGATTCCAACGCGACCACGCAACGATCAAAGTCGATTGGGCGCTTGCTGGGCGAACACCATGGTCTGATGACCGACTCAACGAAGCTGCCACGGTGCACCTCGGCACCAGTTCATTGTCAATGAGCGTGCAAGCAGCTGAATTGGCTGGAGGGCGGATACCTCATGATCCATTCGTCATTATCGGGCAGCCGTCGGTGGCTGATCCCAGTCGTGCTCCGGCCGGGTGCCAGACCCTATGGGCATATACGCATGTCCCGGTGCGGGTCCTGAGCAGCGGTGTGCCTCGTGTGGAAGGTCGGTGGGATAGGGGCGATCTTCAACGGATGGCCGATCATTTGGAAGCGATGATCGAACAGGTTGCGCCTGGGTTTAGCTCCCGCATCCTGGCGCGTCATGTGATTGGACCTGTCGAGCTAGCGAACCGCAACGAGAACCTCATCGATGGGGGACTCGGGGGTGGATCAGCGAACTTGCATCAACAGTTAATGTTTCGCCCTGTCACCACGTTCGGACGAAGCGCCACTTTCATCAACGGTCTCTTTGTAGGATCAGCTTCAGCGCACCCTGGAGCTGGGGTCCATGGTGGACCTGGAGCCAACGCTGCCTATGGCGCACTGGCGCGCGACCGTACTGTGACTGGTCTCCGCACACGACGCCGTATGCACCGGACAGTTTTTGGAGCCCTTGAAAGATACGATGGTCTGCGATAGTCAGGCACGGAAACTCCCACGTCTCCTCAGTCCACACTTCCATTTCCCGAGGCACTCCACTTAGCCAACAGTTGTTCCGACGACCGTCGTGAGCGCATCGGCAATGGTTGTTGCGGATGTATCGGCAGGCACCGCAGTTTCAGTCGGAACCGTAGTTTCAGAAGGCACGGCGGTTTCGTTCGGCACGGTTGTTTCAGTTGGCGCCAACGTGTCGGTTGTCGCCAATGTCGAATCAGTAGATAGGACCGAGGTGTCGAGAGGGGTAGTGGTATCGGAGGCACTGTCCGATGAGCATGCACCTACGAATACGGTGGCACTGAGTCCTGCGATCATGAACAATCCAGCTGATTTCTTGCGTAGCGACAAGGTTGAAAAGGTTGACATTGAATTCTCCAGTAGTTGGTGACGGGGGTGGTCGTTGTACTTCTACCCATCCTGTGCCAGCGCAAACCTTGAGCGACGTTCGCCACACGAGCTCGGAAGCGGCCAGGTTGAATTCGCTGTCTCAGTTGCTACGTGCACAGATTAATATCACCTGATTCAACCACGAAACGGCGCCACCTCAGGTAGCTCAGGTTCTTCTTCGTAGGGTTCATCTCGTCCGTCTCCCGGTAACCCCGGTTTCGGATGGGCACCGGTTGGGTGATTGGGGTCTTGGGGGTCGGGATCTACTGAGGAAGGCTTTGTCATGGGGTTTGTATACCCGCTTTTCGAATAGTGAAACCGCCAGTCCAGAACCAAATCCGAAGGATCGTAAGCGGCCGTATGAACTGGATGCGGTGAACCCTTTGAGGCCCGACGACGGGTCTTTGTCCCCTAGTGATCAGCCAGATGACCCTGTTTTCGTACAGCTGATCACCTACCGCACGCCTTTTCGCAATCATCTTTTTGATTGTCCTGCTGGCGTTCGTCCTAGTTCCTTGGCTCATCGAGCGTCCGGCCCAAAAGTATCCCGATAGCACTTCCTCCGTTCCCCGCTGGGTGCCGATCGTTATATCGGTACTCGCGGTTGGCACTGCCGCCGGGACAGTTGCGACGGTCGTCCTTGCCGGTCACAGTGGAGCGAAGGCGGTGTGGTGCGAGACCAACGTCCCACCCAACTGCGACGAATAGATGGTGTCGCTATCGGAACCGCGGGGCGGCAGCCATGGCTTCGCTTTGTTCCTTGTGGAGCCGTTCGTCGTAGCCGATTTGGCGAAACAGTTCAGCTAGCGATTCGTATATTCCGAAATCATCAGTGAACGTACTGGTGAACGGGGTGTGCTCCCACGCCGGGTTCTCGTCAACAAGCGATGCATACTCGTGCTCGGCATGGTCTTCAAAGTCTGCGTTGAGTCGATATGACCAAGCAGGCTTGGCCATGTACAGAAACCAGCTGATCCAATAATAGGTGAAGGCG
>JANMEI010000554.1:0-3427 GCA_031376865.1 Acidimicrobiia bacterium
CGCCTTCGTACCACCACGAGGCCGCTGCGTTACTGACAGAACGAACGCTCGATTTTCTGCGTTCGATCGGCTGAAGTCCCCCTCATGGCTAACGAGTTCTTTCAACAGGACCTGGCTGGTACTCACTTCCATCAGGTCGACCTGACGGGGGCTAGGTTCGATCAGGTCCGCTTCGGTGGCGCCACCTTTCGTGACGTTGACCTGAGTGGTGTTCGGTTCCGCGCCGCGTGGGTGCGCGACGTGGTGATCGGCGGAGAACTTGAGAGCTTGCGCATCCACGACATCGACGTCATTCCTCTCGTCGAAGCCGAACTCGACCGTCGACATCCCGAGCGCAGGGAACTGCGACCAACCAACGCTGACGGGTTCCGGTTCGCTTGGACCATCATTGAAGACCTGTGGGCCACCACGGTGGCACGTTCGAGAGGTCTCGAGCCTGCGCTACTGAACGAACAGGTCGATGGCGAATGGTCGTTTATTGAGACGTTGCGCCACCTTGCGTTCGCCACCGATTGCTGGATCAATCGGGCGTTGCTCGGCGATCCGGCCCCGTGGCATCACCTCGATCTACCGTGGGACGAAGCACCCGAAATGCCCGGAGTGCCACACGACCGTGAAGTGCGGCCATCACTCGACGAAGCGCTCGCGTTACGGAACGACCGCATGGCGACGGTCCGGCGCGTGGTCGACGATCTCACCGACGAACAACTCGCCGGGTTTACCGAACCCGTACTTGAACCCGGGTTTCCCGAGTCCGAGAGCTTCCCAGTCGGCGACGTGCTGCGCGTCGTGTTGAACGAGGAGTGGTGGCACCGGCGTTTTGCTGAGCGTGACCTCGACGTGCTCGCGCCCCGCAGCTGACTTCGACGCATCGCTCTGCCCACACTCGTACATTTCCAACCTTCTCGAATTAGCGCGTTGGTCCGGGACCGAGCGGCCGAGTGGCAGGCGGCATGCCAAGCAACTTGACAAAGGGATCGCTTCGCACGAGAGGAGTCACCTGCTGAGGAGCAAGAGGCTTTGGTGGAACGTATGGCAACGGCTTGATCGTCCCCCAGTTGCCCGCCGGTTTCGTCAACCGGCAAACACCATCAACAACGGTCGCGGCACCTGCGATGTACACGTTCCCACCAATGACCAGCTTGGCTGCCTGAAACGACTTGGCCACTTTTGCCGAAGTGGTTGCCGTCGCCACAAAACCTGCGGTGCCAGCACCAGCGGATTGCAGCGCATTCGAAGGATTCCCATCGAGCACCAAATCGGCCCAACCTAAGTAGCTGTAGTAACCCGCAACACCGCACACGGCATCGCGAAAGCCGTTCTTCTGAGGAGGCAACGGGCGCTGCGGTTCGGCATATGACTTGGCAATCTCGTCGAGGTTATAGAGCCCTGCGAGCTCATCGCCGTACTTCAGATAGCCGTTCATTCCTTCGCTGTTTTCGAGCATGAATGTTGCAGCGCGCTTCAGTTCAACGGGATAGCCCCCTGATCCGATCAGACGAAAATCGACAGCCGAGACTCGTCCATCCCGCTTTCCTGTAGCTGCCGAATCGAAGGTGTCGAAATTGTCGACCACGATTCGGTACGCCGCCCGTCGCGTTTCGTACTGCTGTATCTCCTTGAGGTCGATGCCGCCATCAGCCCATGAGTAGGTCGAGTGAATCATCCGCCCATCTTCAGTAGCCCACGTCTTACTGGTGCTGAGGTCAATGTTTTGGAACACCTTTGGGTGTTTCGCCAACCACCGCGCTGCGGCTGCGAGGCGGGGATCGTCAGATTGCTCGGCAGCCGCTCGGAGATCCTTCATCGAAATGACTCCATCGGGTGCATGGTTCCGAATGGCGTCGAGGTAGCCCACGTGCTCACGAATGTGAGCCGTCGTGATGTCGCTCGCAGTGCGCTCCAAGTTGGCCGCTACGACGAGATGGTGCCCGACGGCGGTCTTGGCAACGTCGAGCGAGATCGCCCCCGAGTCGGCCTGACGCATCAACCCGGCGATCTCCGACACAAACGAATCGAGGTCGTTCAGGCTGTGTCCCAAACCGATCAATGCTTCACCGGCCAGCGTCTGCACCTGGAACGACGACTCGGCCAGTGTGTTGAACGCAGCAACGGCCGTGTTGACCCTGATACCAAACGTAGAAATGTCCTCAGCACGACGCTCGCTGCGGCCAGCGAAATCCGTCATCAGATCGAGCCGACCAACTACCCGAGTTGAGTGTCCGGTTGCCCCGCTCATCGCGTGGCCTGCGCCGCAGCTTCCAGTTCTTCGACTTGACGACGGGCCGTTTCGGCCGCGGCGACGCGTGCCGCCTCCTCGCGTCGCTGTTGTTCAGCAATTTCTTCGCGACATCGAAACCGGTAGGCCTGCACTTCGATCGCCTCGTGTCGTTGAGTTTCGACAGTGGCCGCTGCCTGTCGGAGCGCCTCCAAAATGCCAGCAGCCACCACATCGAAGGCCAGGCACCATTCTTCGTATCGATCGCGGGCGTACCCTTCCCACCCTTGATGGAGTGCCTTCAGTTCGACGGCTCGTTTGTTGAGCACCGTTTCGGTATCTCGAACCGCTTCGCGCAATGCAGTGAGGGCTGCGGCAGCAGCGGCGTGGGAGAACTGCACGTCGACGTAAATGTCACTCATAGTGAAAGTGTTTCAGAAATACTGAAAAGACACAAGAAATTTTATAATGACGTCGAATAACGCTGAATAACGTCGAATGACGTAGTCCATTGTGCGTAGCGTGGGGCTGCTCATGAATCTGAACGTGGTGTTGATAACGGTGGCCTTGGCAGCGCTCTTCGGCGGAGTGCTCCTTCTCAACGACGAGCGTGCTCGACGCCGAATTGGTCGGCTCCGGGCAAACGGGATCGAGCAGTCAGCGACGGTCACTGCGTATGCGGTCCAGCACCGCAAACCGGTACTGGTGTGCAAAACCGACAGCGGCCAACAGGTGGTGGTGCCGACCTACTCCGACCACCGCTACCACAAGGGCGAAGTGGTGCAGGTTCGAATCGCAACCGTCGACACCAAGCTTGATGGCGAACTGATCAGCGAACCACGCAAATCGATTGGTCGCAGCGTCGGTATCGCCGTCGGCATCTGTGTACTGCTGCTCGGCCTCATGCTCGCAGCACTTTCCTAGTTCCGTCCTGAGCTAGAGCGGCGCTGGCATCGTTGCCATCATGCGGAGCCATCGGTGATGCGAAACAATCGCACCCCGCACATTGGCGTGACTTCGATACAAGAGGTCTTCTTCTTCACAAGATCGCTGTAGCTGAGCAGCTATGCGCGCATAGGTTGTATGTGGGATCTCGGGAGCAAGATGGTGCTCGATTTGGTAATCAAGCCCACCCAGCACAAATGAGCGAAACCGCCCGATAACCGAACGGTTAGGGGCAACGTTCACCGTTGTTAACAGTTGATGCAG
>JANMEI010000572.1:0-2587 GCA_031376865.1 Acidimicrobiia bacterium
AAAACCGTCGCAAGATACACGCCACCTGCCGTTGCGGATCGCGTCAAAACCAACACGAAGCAACGTACGCTTACAGTTGTTGGCGGAGTGAAGAGCGCAGTTGAAACTGGACGCGATGCGGCCGGGGAACGCGAGGACGAATTGCGTGCTCGCTATGCAACCGGGCCTCGGCGAACCTCGGCAAAAGCGAACAATGGAAACAATCAGCGGTGAACGCTGAACTCACCCAGCACCGCGTGTTCGGCGACGTGATTGTCCTTACTGCACCAGACGGCTCGACTGCGCAGGTGGCACTCCACGGCGGACAGGTGTTGTCGTGGATCACTGCCGATCAGACCGAGCATCTGTTTCTCTCGTCAGCCGCAACTGCGGTGAAAGCAATCCGTGGCGGCATCCCTATCTGTTTCCCGCAGTTTGCTGCCCTCGGACCTCTTCCGAAACACGGCTATGCGCGAACAGCAGCGTGGCGCCATCGAGGAGGGGGACGCTTCGTTCTAGATGTTCAGCCAGGACAGTGGTCAGGGTTTGATGACAAGGCGTGCGCCCTAGTTCTCGATGTGTCGTTGGGCCCGGCAACGTTGACAGTTTCACTGACCATCGACAACGTCGGACCTTCTGACTTCACGTTTACCGGCGCGTTGCACACCTATTTGCGAGTTGCAGATGTCGGTCTCGCCCGAGTGGATGGTCTCACTGAACAACCGATCAGTTTTGGAACTGAAGTTGATCTTGCTATCCCTTCCGTGGCTCGTCCAGCCATGGTGAGTGTTGATGGTGATCCAATCATGCTCTGCGCGCAGACAGGTTTCACGGACAGTGTTGTATGGAACATCGGTCCCGACAAAGAAGCCTCGTTGAGTGATCTCGGTTCAGGGGAATGGAAGTCCTACGTATGCGTAGAAGCGGCAGCGCTCGAGCCTATTGCGATAGCGGTAGGTGAACGCTGGAACGCCACACAATCCCTCGTGGCCCTTAGTATGTAGCCATTCCCCAACAAAAGGAGACGGACTATGACTGTTTCGTTACAGAAGCGAAGCCGTATTGGACTTGCATCATTTGCCGCACTTGCGCTGGTTGGCACTGTTGCCGCGGGCTCAGCATTTGCTGCTGACCCCCTCGGAACCACCACGGCGTTTTCGCCCGAACCGGGCGCCACGCTATCCGGCGAATTGGTCGTCTGGCAGGGCGAAATCCTGGCCAACCGAACCACGAACGGATTCACTGCGTTCAACCCCACCGGAGCTGCAGGCTCCAGCCCCATTGCGGCTGGTGCCCCCATCAAACTGATGACCACCTTCAACAACCTGTTGCTGTGGAGCGATAACGCAAACACGGTGAAGACCAGCAACCCAGGCGGAACCGTCACCAGCCTGGGAGCCATCGCCGCCACGGCAGACCAACTGCTGACCGTTGCTAACCAACTCTGGGTGGCTCGGTCCGGTGGTATCGATCGATATGCGCCCACAGCAACGGCGCTGGGGGCGCCATCGCCCATTGCCTACTCGGCTGGTGCTGCTGTTCGCATGGCAATCGGTGCCGACGGCAACGTATGGGTGATTGAAAAAACTGGCGGTGTTGACACACTGAGTCGTTGGACCACCGTCGGCGCGACCGTCGGCACACCGTTGAACTTTCCCAGTTCTGCCGCTGATCCGACTGACATTGCCCTCGGTGGCGACGGCGCAATGTGGATCATCTTCAACGGAACCAACACGCTCGGCCGCTATGACGCCTCCGGCACCTACGCCGAAACTGTGCTCCCGGCCGGTGCTGGTGCCCGTAATTTGGTGGCTGCGCCGGGCGGGGTTTGGTACAACGAAAACGGGTTGAACAATGTGGCACGAATGTCCTTCGCCGCTGGAGTATTTACCCGCACCACAACCGCCGCCCCTTCTGCGTTTGGGCTGAAGGGCCTGGTCGTCGGACCAGATGCAAACCTGTGGGCCGTAGGCGTAAATGTCAACAAGATTGCTAAGTTCGGAACAGTTCTGCCAACCACCACGACGATCGCCGCCAGCACCACCATCGCGGCGACCACAACTACGGTAGCGGCAACCACCACGGTGCCGGCAGCAACGACCACGGTTGCGACGCTTCCTCCGACCACCGTGAAGCAACTCCCTCCCAAACGAGTGTGTGCCCGGTTCGTGACTAAGCGGGTCAAGGTCAAAGGCAAGTTTGTGAAGCAACGGGTCTGCACCCGGTATCGCAAGTAACACCTGCTCGTAGCGAGTGCCCGTTTTTTGTGCAGATGTGCACAAAAAACGGGCATTCGTCATTTGGAGGCCACCCTAGAATCGCCAGGATCATGTCTGAGCCATCGATGACCGCTAACCAACTTCGCCGTTCCTGGATCGATTTCTTTACCGCCAAGGGACATACTGAAGTGGCGTCAGGGTCGCTCATCCCGCATGACCCAACGGTGTTGTTCACCGTGGCTGGCATGGTTCCGTTCAAGCCGTACTTCACCGGTGACGAGGCCGCTCCCTACAAGCGTGCCGTGACCAGCCAAAAGTGCGCCCGAGCTGGCGGCAAGCACAACGACCTAGACGATGTTGGCCGGACCGCCCGCCATCTGGTGTTTTTC
>JANMEI010000631.1:0-1709 GCA_031376865.1 Acidimicrobiia bacterium
GTGCAATGGCTATCAGTACTGTGGCTGCTACAGGTGGTGTTGCGCGATGTCCGTCCTCAACGCTTGCGTGTTCGGGAACTACGTGGACTGATCACTATTGGTGGAGCAATGCTGCTTCGAACCGGTTCAATGATCGCGACGATTACCTTTGCCACCTCTGCTGCTGCGCGTGGGGGCAAAGAAGTATTGGGGGGCCACCAGATCGCCATTCAAACCTTTTCGTTTTTGGCGTTTGCGATTGATGCCCTCGCGATCTCGACTCAGACAGTTTTCGCTGAAGAACTCGGACGATCCACGAGTCAGGCGAACCAAGGTATCGCTCACTTACGATCGCTGACCATTCGGTTGGTCCGACTAGGAGGCATTGCCGGGTGCGCCCTCGGCCTGATCCTCGCTGCGAGCAGTCCGTGGCTACCTCGACTTTTCAGCCCCGACGCCTCGGTGCAACACAATGCACTCGTAGCGCTTCTCCTTTTGGCTGTCATGCAAGTCACGGGGGCAGTTGTGTTCACACTTGACGGTGTGCTGATGGGCGCCAACCTCTTTGGCCGCTTAGCCGGAGTTGCAGCATCGAGCGGCATTGCGTTTGCTGTCGCCTTGGTCCTCAGCGAGGCTGGGCCGGGATCCCGGATAGTCCACATCTGGATTGCGCTCAATGTGTGGATGTTGACTCGTCTCGTTGGCAACGTGGTGGTGGCTTCATCCCAGTTTGCAAAGCCGAATTCAGGCTGACCCGCTCAACATCGAAAGTTCATCCGCTGGATGGATGTCTTCGCCGCCTGCGTGCGACAAACTCGGACGTGGACCAGAATCAACCGGCACCAGCACCGAGAATGCCGGCCCCTCGTTGGCTTCGTGCCAGCTTTGGCGCTTTGTCTGTTCTGAGTTTCTTCCTGCTGTGGGCCTCGTCATACAACGAGTTCGACGAGGGAGCTTCGGTGTGGCTGCGAATCGCCCTTGCCGGCGCAGCATCAGGATCACTGTACGTTGCCAAGAACAGTCCGACATACAGCATGTTTCTGTTGGCAGCGCTGTGTGTCGTGGTCGGACTTTTTGCTCCCGGACTGGTTGCCGTTGAACTGCTCCTGATCGTTGCAATTTTTCTCGTGTCATGGCGAACCTCGTTTCCACTGAGTGTCACCCTCACCATTGGTGTCCTCGGTATTTCCACTATGTACGCAGCCAAACTGAACGGACTCGGAAAGGCGTTAGATCTCTCGATCGTGTTACAGGCACTGGTGGAGTCTGGGCTCAGTGTCGGGTTCGGCTCGCAGACCAGACGCCTACGAGTCGCCAACGAACAATTGG
This sequence comes from Acidimicrobiia bacterium, assembly GCA_031376865.1. GTDB lineage: Bacteria > Actinomycetota > Acidimicrobiia > Acidimicrobiales > JANYDT01 > JANNBN01. The sequence goes on from JANMEI010000631.1 coordinate 1,309, forward strand.
TGCAATTGGCTGCAGCAGACCGACGAAATGCCGTTGTCGAAGAGCGCCGCAGAATCGCGAGCGAACTGCATGACGTTGCTGCTCATCTCCTGAGCGCAGTCGCAGTTAAGAGCAAGCTTGCGCAACGAATTGACACCCATGAAGACTTACGAGTTGCGAACGAGTTTGCTGGACGGACGGCGTCCGAAGCGTTGGTATCAATGCGCACATTGGTGGGGGTGCTGAGTGCCGACGATGATGAGGTTTTGCTCGCGCCCCAACCGCGTTTGGACGAACTGACCGAGATCACCCGCCGAATGGCATGTGCTGGTCTCGACGTCCAGATGCAGCTCCCAGCATCACTGCCAGATTTATCTCGCCAGGTTGAACTGGCCGTCGTTCGAATCATTCAAGAGAGCCTC
>JANMEI010000637.1:0-4084 GCA_031376865.1 Acidimicrobiia bacterium
GCTCTACTTCGCCCGAGCTGAGGTTTTGCAACATCGCGCGACCGGTCGACTTCGCGTTGAATCCTTTGTGCACATAGAAGTTGGCATCCTCAACATCAAGAATGGCGTTGATCAGGTGCTTCGGTACTCGTTCCAGAGGAACAGCGCGGCGGTTCTCTTCACTTTTGAACACCGCAATTTGTTTGCCGGATCGATCAAACACCACTGATCGCTCTTTGAGTTCGAGAAATGCTGGGCGTTAGTGTGGCGTGACCTCAAGTGACGAACCAATCTCACCTAAACCATTTCCGAGCATGGCCAGACAAGCGGTGATCGCCACGACTGCCACACCCATCGTGAGTGCCAACCCGGTGAGTCGGCCAGTGGTTCGAAACACCCCACGTCCCAAACCGCGCCAAAATCGACTCATCACAGTTTCTAGCCTACGCCCGGTTCGTATAAAGCCTGGGTAGGCTGACGAAATGCTCAGTTCTTTCCCCAGCCCGTCTTCAGGCATCCTGAAAATCGGCCCCTTGAGCCTGCACGCGTATGGCGTATGTATTGCACTTGGCATGGCGCTTGGCGTGTGGTTCGCCGGTCGTCGTTGGGCAGCGCGCGGCGGCGACTCGTCCGACTTGGGCCGCATGGCTACGTGGGCGTTGCCCGCCGGTATCATCGGCGCCCGGATCTACCACATTGCGACTGATTGGAAATCGTTCGACGGCCGTCGCGGTGCGATGTTCAAAATTTGGGAGGGTGGGCTCGGAATCTGGGGTGGAGTCGCGCTCGGCACGATCGTCGGTCTCTTGGCCGCCCGTGCCTTGAAGCTGCCGCTCACTGCCATGTTGGAGGTGGCCGCTCCTGCAATCCCCCTGGCCCAAGCTGTTGGGCGATGGGGCAACTGGTTCAACCAAGAATTATTTGGTCGACCTTCGACGCTGCCGTGGGCCGTCGAAATTGCACGAGACAAACGCCCCAAGGGGTACACGATTTTCGAGACGTTTCATCCAACGTTTCTCTACGAGAGCTTGTGGAATTTGTCGGTGGTCGGCATCGTTCTGCTCGTCGAGAAGAAGTTCGGGAAACGCTTGAAGCCCGGTCGGCTGTTCGCCGTGTACGTCGGTGGCTATTCACTCGGACGGCTTGTCATTGAACAAATGCGAACCGACTCGGCGACGAAAATCTTCGGGTACCGGATCAACACCTTTACCGCCGGCGCCCTCATACTGGGGTCCATCATTGTCCTGGCCAACGGTCTTCGCCGCGACCCCGATACTCAGCGTGTGGCAAACCCAGCCCAGTAGGCGACAGGTCCAGCTGATACTGGCATTTCTGAACCGGCGGTTGCTGTACACAAAGCTCTCGTTGGAGTATCTACGTCTTTCCCGCCACCTTCGGGGATCGCTCCTACCTGCACAACCCAACCCGGACCGTTTCTGTTGACTTGAGCATCCGAGAGAAAGTTCCAACCTGCCACGTTGGTTGAACCCGCCTTCTCAACGTCACCGGTCCAGTCGACGTCAACCGTTGCGTCAATTACTGCTCCATTGGCTTGTTCGATTTGCATGCGAAACGCTATCGGTGGCTTCGGCCTATCGACCCCAGTGAAGGAGAACCCACACACCACTCCGGCGTAGGTGATGTTGTTGACTGTCATGGCCACCGTCTTGGTAGGGCCGGACAGCGGCACCAGGGTTTCTTTGAGTAAGGGGGCATCGCCAGTGGCTACGAAGTATTCAATTGCAACGGCTTCGGCCGGAACCACGATGGGACGAGAAGCAGCTACCGCTTTCGTACCAGCACCGGCTGTTGTGGCATCTGGATCGGTAACGTTGCTCACCGACGACGAACTGGTGCAAGACGCAATGATGATTGCACCGGCCATGACCGAAACAACTCGACGAGCGGTTCGTGGAAACAACCTGCATGGAAACAACGGGATTGGGACCGGCGGGCGAAAAGACATACTCGGGCAACGCTAGTGGTCGAACCCAGGGAAAACGTGACAGACCAGATCACGGTCATGTTCGTAGTGAAGTTCCGACAGCGCATCAGTCGGACTGAGCCATTTCACTCGGTCAACCTCAGCATTCGGCACGAAAGGTGGAATCGCATCACCTTGGTGATGTGCAGGGTCTAACGACATCCGCCAGTAGCGGACCGTCTTCGGCCTGCCCTTGTGGTCGACGTAGTTCGCTTCCGGAAGTTCTTCATGCAATACCGTATGCAAACCGGTTTCTTCGAACACCTCGCGATGTGCACACTGCTCATCGGACTCGCCTGGGTCCCGCTTTCCTTTAGGGATACTCCAGTCGTCATAGTGCGGTCGGTGGGTGATCAACACCAGCGGCTCACCGTCAACCTCGACAACCACTACTCCCCCAGCAGCTCGAACTCTTGTCGTCATGATTTCCTCGCTACGTGCACGTATAAAGCGGCAGACACAGATGTTGCCAGATTCAAACTTGAGACGCCCGGACGCATCGGCAACGAAACAACACCATCAGCGCGCGTACGGATTTCGGCAGACACGCCGTCTCGTTCTGCCCCAACGACCAAGAGCGCACCTGCCGGAAACTCGAACGATCCAATGTCGTCGCCATCGGCATCCAGGGCAAACAGCGGACCTTCAATGTCTGAAATTTCGTTAACGGACATCACGGGCACCGCTGCATGAAGTCCTGCGGCGCCCCGGACAACGTCGGGATGCCAGATATCGAGGCCACCGAGCGACATCACCACCGGCGCTCCGGCCGCTGCGCAAACCCGAATAACTGCTCCTAGGTTGCCCGGGTGCCTGGCCCCATCAACCACTATTCCCGGAACCATCGAAGAGGCTGTGCGCGCCGAAACCTGCAAGAGATGCAAAGGGGGATGGGGAATACCTCCGACCGCAATCAGTCTGGTGTGATGCACCACCCTCACTCCAGCCTCATCGCACACTCGTTGCAGTGTTGGCGGATCGACAACTTCGACGGCGTTCAGTGCATCGCCACCGAGGTCAGGTGCCAGTTGCTGAACGAGTGCAGCGAGACCTTCAGGGTCGTCAGTACACACTCGTTGCAAAGGAAAGCCAAATCTCGCCGCATGTTTCCACGCGTGAAACCCATCAAAGACGGCTTGGCTCCTGATCACACCCACCCGTGCAGTCTTACCGTGTTGACCACGGCAACAAGAACCAATCCTGTAGGTTGTGCGGCTATGGGTGGGTGGAAGAGACCAGGTTTGTATGCTGTCGCCGCTGCCATCGTTGGGGCGGTGGCCACATCGGTTTCCACCTGGGAACTCGAAAAGCGCAGGGACGTCGAGCGCAGTGGCACCCAAACCCTTCCTGCGGGAGGAGTCATCGTGGTTGCAAACCACACCAGTTTGGCTGACGGGGTTTTCCTTGCGTTGGTCGGGCAACGTCTTGGTCGCCCGCTTCGCCTCTTGGGGACTGCTGGCATTATCGAGGCACCGGTGCTCAAGGTGTTGTTCAAGAAGCTTGGCTTTATTGCTGTTCACCGAACCAGCACCAACCCGGCAGGCGCGCTTGAACCGGCCGCCAATGCATTACGAGCGGGCGAAGCAATTGCGTTGTACCCAGAAGGAAGGATCACGCGCAACTCCAGGCAATGGCCCGAACGGGCAAAGACCGGAGCTGTCCGGTTGGCCCTGTTGACTGGCGCTCCAATCGTTCCCGTTGCCTCGGTCGGGATCGATCAGGTCATGGGTCGTCGCAAAAGCAAAATGGTGTTTCAACTCGTGAAGAACTTGGTGAAGCGCCCGAAGGTGCGGATTCAGGTGGGCGATGCTATCGATGTACGAAAAGTCATTGGGATTGGGCCACTCACCGACGCCACGGCCGACGAGGTTCGCCTCGCCGCTGACGAAGTTTCTCGTCAACTGATCGAGATGCTCGAAACCATGCGAGGCGAAGCAGCACCGAGCGCCATCGGCGTTGATCGAACCGACTCGTAGCTGACCTTTGCAGTCACTCGCTAGCGGGCGAGACCCACCGGAACTTTCGTTTCAGCGCTCTTGTAACAGGCAAGCACCAGTCGTACCGCCTCGACGCCGTCGCGTCCGGTGCAAATCACTTCGCGCTTTCCGGCCGTGCACGGCG
>JANMEI010000643.1:0-8486 GCA_031376865.1 Acidimicrobiia bacterium
CTTGCCCGTTCCCGGTGGGCCTTCGAGCACCAGATGACGACCGGTGGCCAGTGCAACGGCAATCAACTCTGCTTCACGTTGCATCCCGACAACCTGCGCTGCGGCCGCACCCACGAGTCGAGCCGGTTGATAGGTAGCCGGCGCGTTGGTCACGGGAATTCAATCTAGAGGGGTCATCGACCGGTTCGCCAAACGGATGATGTTTCGGGTCGTTGTGCAATGTGAAACCATGAGCATTCCCGATGTGAAACTGTGGGCAATGACGATGACCTTGACGACCGTTGAACTGCTAGCTCGAGCGGCAGATGCTGGCGTACCCAGTCACGATCTCCCAAGCTCGATTGCCCCCGAGCGATTTGTCGACATCGCGGGGATGCTGAACTTCCGTCAGCTGGGCGGCATTGAGGTAACTGGCGGCCAGATGCGATCTGGGGTGCTCTTTCGATCGGATCATCTCAACGAGGTACGGCCCGACGGTGAGCAGGCACTCGCTGCTCTCGGCCTCCGGCGGGTGTTTGACTTTCGGCTGCCGATCGAGCGCGAGCGACAGCCATCGAGGTTACCGGTAGAAATCCCGGTCGAAATGGTGGCAACCGGCGATATGTCGACCGCTGAGGACATTGTGGCGAAAATCCCGAACATGTTGACCGGCGTTGAGCCGATTGCTCCAGCCGACTGGTGGGACAACAACTACGTCGACATGCTGACTCGGGCGCAGCCCATGTTTGTCGCGTTGACGATTGGGCTTGCTCGACCCGATGCAGTGCCCGCCTTGTTTCATTGCACCGGCGGCAAAGACCGGACGGGAATGGCAGCCATGATCTTGCTGCAGACGTTTGGGGCAGCTGACGAGGCGATCATCGATGACTTTTTGGCCACGAACGTGTACCGGACCCCGCTCAGGTTGCCTCATTGGAAACCTCAGTTTGAGGCAGCGGGTATCACTCGGGCCCAAGCCATGCCGATCTTGGGCGTCACTCGTTCGGGTATCACCACTGCACTTGCCGAACTCAAGCGGTTAGGCGGCGGCGAGGAGTATCTGCGAAGCGGCGGTATGACAACAGAGCACCTGCAGCAGCTGCGAACCAACCTGGTAGAAAGCCGCCCATAAAAACGAATCGGTAAAAGGAATCGGTAAAAGGAATCGGCCGCACTAGCTTTCGCTAGTGCGGCCAAGTCCGCCACCACAATTACAGCTTCGGCCCTGAACGCAGGAAACTTGAGTGGGTATTCGAAATCGTTGATGGCCCGGGGAGATTTCCCCCGCGAGCCGCAGCAGTAAGTCGCAGCCGTAAGTCTCCTGGAGCTAATCCAGTGAGATGGGCTCGTTATCGTCGATCTCGGCCAGTGCGCCGTTATCTTCGACCTGAACCAGCCCAACCGTGGTTTTGATGCGGTCGGTGATCTCCATCATCATCTCGGGATTACGAGACAAGAAGTCCTTCGCCTTTTCTCGTCCCTGCCCGAGTTGTTCGCCTTCGTAGGTGAACCAGGCACCGGACTTTTTGACGACCCCACATTCGACACCAACGTCGAGAAGCGAGCCCTCTCGCGAGATTCCCTTGCCGTACATAATGTCGAACTCGGCCTGCTTAAACGGCGGTGCCACCTTGTTCTTCACCACCTTGACCCGTGTCCGGTTTCCGGTGGCCTCTGCACCGTCCTTGATGGCTTCGATACGACGGATGTCGAGGCGAACAGAGGAGTAGAACTTGAGGGCTCGTCCGCCAGGAGTTGTCTCCGGTGAACCGAACATGACGCCAATCTTTTCTCGCAACTGGTTGATGAAGATCACGATGGTGTTGGTGCGGTTGATCGAACCGGTCAACTTCCGAAGTGCTTGGCTCATAAGGCGGGCCTGCAGACCAACGAATGCGTCGCCCATTTCTCCTTCAATTTCGGCCTTTGGTGTGAGGGCCGCCACTGAGTCGATCACCACAACATCAAGTGCACCGGAGCGAACCAACATGTCGCAAATTTCCAACGCTTGCTCGCCTGTATCGGGCTGCGAAATGAACAACCGGTCAACGTCGACGCCAATGGAACGGGCGTAGATAGGGTCCATCGCGTGTTCGGCATCGATGTACGCACAGGTGCCACCGTTGCGCTGAGCTTCGGCAACCACATGCATTGCAAGCGTGGATTTACCGGATGATTCTGGGCCGTAGATCTCGGTAACTCGACCGCGTGGGAGACCCCCGATGCCGAGCGCCAGGTCGAGAGCCAATGCACCCGTGGAGATGGCTTCGATCTTCATCGTGGTGTTTTCGCCCATCCGCATGATGGACCCCTTGCCGAATTGCTTCTCGATCTGGCCGAGGGCCATTTCCAGCGCTTTTTCACGTTCCATCTTCATGGTGCCTTTCATTGGTCATTAAACAGTTCATTGAACAGTTGGTAGTTGGATCTTCGTGGTGAAGTCCTGTGTGTAGACAACGTACCGAGGGGGTATGACAAAAACGGGTGGTCGCGCCAACATTTCTTGAAACAACACGTCTTGAGAACAACACGTCTTGGTGAACAACATGAGTGTAGTTCGATCTGTACCCTACAACGAACGTCCGTTCGTCGTCAAGCATTGCTTTCAATCAAGTACCCCCCAAACACGTGTTCCTCCGGTTGAATTCTTCGGGTGATTGTCCATGGTTTTTCAATGGATTCCGATAGCTTTGCTGATGTGCAGGCACTTTCCCCGCTTGGCCAGCACCAGGTGACCTTTGGCAGCCTTCGTCAGGTGCCCCGACCAACGCGACGCCGCGCTGGAATCGTCTTGGCCGTGTTCTCCCTCAGCGGATTGGCCTTCGGCGGGGCCCGTAGTTCTGCGGCCGCCGATGCGCAGGCCACTCAACTCGCGGTCGCCTCACAGACCAATCGCAACCCAGCACCTTCCACCAACGCGTCCGCCCCAGCACCCACGTCAGACGGGCTGCCTCAGACTGCAAACGATTCGATCCCCACTCCTCTAGAGCAAAAGACCGCCGAATGGACCCTCATGTTGGCCGGTGACTCCCTACTCACCAGACCGATCGGTGATGGTGTCAACCCGTTCGACCGACAGCGCCCGTCACTTCGTTCAGCAGATCTGGCAATCATCAACGTCGAGACGGCAATCAGCGATGCAACTGCCAAAGAAGTGAAGCAGTACAACTTCAAATCACCGGTGAAGTTTGCACAGTTGATGCACGAAGCGGGTGTCGATGTGGGCAGCCTCGCCAACAACCATTCCATGGACTTCGGCGACCAAGGCATGATCGACACCGTCGACGCGTTACGCGAAGCCGGAGTTACCCCAATTGGAGCCGGCGTCAATCGGCAACAAGCGCTGATACCAAGTGTGCATTCGATCAAGGGCGTCAAGGTTGCAGTGATCGGCGCCAGCCAAGTCATCCCGGATCCGTCCTGGATCGCAACAGACACCTCGGTTGGAGTCGCGTCAGCCGGCAAAAGCCTTTCCGACGCGGAATCACTCGCGTTGATTGCAACCGTTCGTGAAGCTAAGCGCACCAACGATGTGGTGATTGTGTTTCTGCATTGGGGCATCGAGCGTCAGGTATGCCCGACGGAGATGCAGCGCAACACCGCCCAGGCGCTACACGAAGCCGGAGCTGCAATTGTCGTCGGAGCACATCCACACGTCCTCCAGCCGATCGTACGCACCGGAAATAACATCACCGCATACTCGCTGGGCAACTTCATCTGGGATCCACGCAGTGGGATTACGGCCGATTCGGGCATCCTCGAGTTGCGGTTCTCCGGTGCAACCGTGTCAGGGGTATTGTTTCATCCGCATCGCCTCGATGGCAATGGCTGGGCTGCGCCCGTTACTAACAACGGTGAACGCGCCCGGATCACGTCACAGATCGAGCGAGACTGTGTGGGTGCAAACGGCAGTGGTTCGCTCAACGAGTAGCTACCAGCGAATCGGGATCAACCGAGCGCGGACTCCACCACTTTCACTCACCGTGTAGCCGGTAGATCCATCAGGGGCGGCGCACACCGCTTCAGCTTGCGGCAATAAGGGCGACAACACAATGCTGGACTTGGCCTTCCACACGTCGTCGAACGCACCCGTGCCTTTGGCCGAATATCGGAGAATCACTGGGTACGTACGAATGAGGACTTCACGCTTTCCGGGCACCAGCGATGCCCCTGTGATCAGCGGCATGTTGAGCGAAGCAACGGACTGCAGCACGCCGTCTTTCCCGGCTCGCCACACCGTGCCGTCTTGTTTATCGATGATCATGATGGAGCCAGTCGGGTCAATCAGCATCGCCTCGGCATCGCGTGCAGCCTCGGGATAGGTCAGCTTCGTGGAAACCGGTTTCACTGTCCAGGCTTGCTTCACCTTATTGAGGTCAACCGTTGGTTCGGCAACACTATGCACGCTGATGGATTTACGAGCACCTCGATTGTCGCCAATGTCGCCGGCAAACAATCGACCTCCTGCGATTGACATGTCTTCGAAATCTCGAGCCTTGACGCCCTTCAAACGAATCGCTCCGAGCGTGGCACCGTCGCTGGCACGCAGCGCATACAGAACAGCATCGTCCCCCGAGTCGTTGTGCACCCACACGACCCCTGGGTTAACAGCACTGACCGCGCAACCGGAAATTTCGTTGAGCGAATCGTCGGGAATCTCGACCCCGATTTTCTTGCTCGCAGTCGCAGCGCGTGCGTATGGCATGAATGGTCGGACCCCTTGCACAACGAACAGGCTCCCTGCGCCCACAATCACTGCCGCAACGACCCATTTGACAACCCTCATTGATGCGCGCCGATCTGAGCAGTGACCTGAGCACCGATCTGAGCAGTGACCTGAGAACTGAGATGCTGACGCAACAAGTTGAGCGCACCAATGGTTGCGTATTGACGAACCCGCTCACGATCGCCAGGCAACTTCAACTGTGTCACGGTGGTGGTGTCGTCGCTGAACGCAAGCCCCACAAAGACGGTACCGACCGGTTGCCCATCTTGCCCATCGGGCCCAGCAACACCGGTGACCGACAAACCAATCGATGATCCGAGTAACTGTTTGGCTCCGAGCGCCATCTGCCGTGCGGCGGACTCGCTCACCACGGGTCCGGCATCGACCCCAAGAACATCGAACTTGACCTCCGACGCATAAGACACCACTCCGCCTCGGAACCAAGCAGATGCACCCGATACCCCCACCAGACGCGATGCGATCAGTCCACCCGTTACTGATTCAGCTAACCCGAGCGTGAGGTGTTGCTCGAGGAGTAGCAATCCCACCGCTACCTCCATCGATTCTTCATCGACTCCGAACACCAAGTCACCAAGGATCGATCGTAAGCGCGCTTCTTGACTGTCAAGAATGTCGATCACCAATGCGTTGGTGGGCGCCTTGGCGGTGACACGAACTTTGATGCCTTCGATTCCACTAGCCAAAAAGGCAATGGTTGCTTGAGGAGCTCCTGGTTGATCCAGTGCATCTAAACAGGGCGCAACCATTTCGGCAATCGATGACTCTGCTGCCCCCCATGTACGCAAAACCCGGCTCGATATCACTGCGGACTCACCTGAGCGGGCTGCCAGGTCAGCCAAAATGATCCTCGTCATCATTTCGTACATCTCATGCGGCACGCCGGGGACCGCATAAATCACCTTACTGACACCGTCGATCGTAAGCGTACAAATTAACCCAGGTGCCGTACCACGATCATTGTGAATGAACTGTGAACCGACCGGGCGTTCTGCTTGACGTCGATTTGACTCTGCCATTTCTCGGCCACGAGCTACGAACATCGCTGCTATCTCAGCCTCCATCGCTGGAACCCGTTCAAGATCGACACCCATCACTTCGGCAATACATTCTCTGGTGATGTCGTCTTGAGTAGGCCCGAGTCCGCCACAGCAGATCACCGAATCGGATCGACTCAACGCAGCCTTCACAGCAGCGACAATACGAGAACGGTTATCGCCAACTTTTGTTTGCAGCAGTGAATCAATACCGCGAGCGGCTAACTGCTGGCCGATCCAGGACGAGTTGGTGTCCACAATTTGGCCCAACAACAATTCCGTACCAATGGCAACTACTTCACACTGCATTTCTCCATGATGGCCGCCAGCAGAGACCAACCAAACCAGTGCCGAGGGCTAAACCCCGAGGGTAGGCTGAGGTATATGGGCCTCTTCAGCCGCAAACCGGCGCCGAATTTGTCAGACGCATCTCCTACGGCGGACGCTCAGAAACCAAAGGCGCGTCCCGCTGCGCGGCCCCGCATTCGGCTCACACCCGACGAACTCAAACAAACGCATCGTTTCAGCGCAAAAGAGAAGCTCATCGCCTACGGTTTGGCGGCCGTTGAAGCCATCATCTTGACCATCGTGACCATGAACAACGGCCTCACTGCCAAGGAGCGCACGGGCTTGCTCATCACCTTGGTCGGGCTCGGGTTGTTTGGGGTGTGCGTGCGGTTTACCAACCGATTAGGGGCAACAATGGGGGGAATGGGAGCGGTATTGCTCTGGAATGTCAACAACGGCGGTCAAAAAGACATTGCCTTCGGCTTACAAAAAGTGACGTTCATCTTCCCCTTGATCGCGTTCGTGTTGTATCTGACGTTCGCCTCGGCACGGGCCAAGCAGCGACTCACGGCGCAGCGCATCGCTTCAGGAAACATCACCAACCCGCCACCAGCCAGTCGAAAAGGCAGCAAGTCTGAAGTTGCGTCATCTGACATCACAGGCCGAGAACTGGCTGCGAAGTCGAAGCGCTACACACCACCCAAGGCACAAAAGAAGAAGTAGGCCCTACAAAACCGCGGAACTACCTGATTAGGCGCGCTGCGACGACGGGATACCCGATGTGCCGCGCTTTGCGTCGAGGTAGTACAACGCTCCAGACCAGATCGTTAACACCATCGCTGCCATCAGCATGGCATGCCCGGTCCACGGCCATTCACGACCCACCCATGGAGCGCAGGCAAACCCCAGCGCAAACTGTTGCACGAGGGTTTTCCACTTGGCCAATTTTCGAGCCGGCAGCGACACGCCACGCTTGGCCAGCCGAGACCGATAGATCGAGATCCAGATTTCGCGCAACGTAATGATGATCACCGGCGGCCACCAGAAAGCTCGTTTCCAGGCCAACACAAACATCGCTCCCAAAACAAAGAACTTGTCGGCCAGCGGATCAAGGAAGGCTCCGGAAGACGTCGTTCCGAAACGACGCGCCAACATTCCATCGAGCAGGTCCGATGCCGACACCACAAATCCAAGAATGAACGTGGGCCAGTCGAAGCGCCGTTGTGCCAACAAATAGAGCATCACCGGGGTGATCAAGATCCGGGCCATGGTTACTCCATTTGCTGGAGTCAAACGTTTACCGGGGTGATACCGAGGTACTCGTTTGGGCTTGTCGCTCATAGGCCGACGGCAGTGAGATCGGGGCCGTGGGCATCGGTGACCCGAACATCGACGAACGAACCAACCGCAAGATCTCGTGGGACGTGCACGACCCCGTCGATCTCCGGTGCCTCACGATGGGTTCGCCCGACCCCTGGTGCGTCGACCAGTACCGACACCCGCTGACCGATCAGCGTGTCTCGACGCTGCGCTGTAATCGCATCTTGCAGCTCGCTCAGTTCGGAAAGGCGTTCACGCATGAGAGACGGATCGACCGCGCCGTCAAGATCATACGCGTACGTACCTTCTTCGGGTGAGTATTCAAAAAACCCGCACCAATCCAACTGGGCGTCTTTGATGAAGCACAACATCTGATCGTGATCTTCCTCGGTTTCACCCGGATACCCGACGATGAAATTGCTACGAAACGCAGCATCGGGTTCTCGATGGCGAATGTCTTCAATGCGCTTCAAGAACCTGGCGCCATCTCCCCATCGTCGCATCCTGCGGAGCAACGGTTTCGAGACGTGCTGAAGCGACAAATCAAAATAGGGAACGCCGGTGGCACAAATGGCGTCGATGAGGTCATCGCTCAGGTCGGATGGGTACAGATACAACAGACGAGTCCGTGGCACTTTTGCGGACACCGCATTGACCAAACTGACGATGGATCCGGCGCCCAATTCGTCGGGACGATCTTTGCCGTAGGAAGCAAGATCTTGAGCAACGAGCACAATTTCTTTAGCGTCCAATAACTCAACTTCGATGAGAATTGAGTCAACATCACGGCTTCGTTGCGGTCCACGAAACGACGGGATCGCACAGAAACCACACTGACGATCGCAACCTTCGGCAATCTTGACATAGGCCCACGGAGACTCACGTCGGGGCCGCTTCAGATTAAGGAGATCCATGGCCGGGGCAGCTGCCCCTGGTTTCGTGGAAAGCGTGATCGGCACACCAAAACCTGCAACCTGATCAACTTCGGGAAGCGCCTCAGCGAGTTCGTCGCCGTAGCGCTCGGCCATGCAACCGGTGACCACGATGCGGGCACCCTCTTTGCGTTGGTCAGCCAACCCCAGCACCGTATCGATGGACTCTTGGCGAGCCGCTTCAAT
>JANMEI010000645.1:0-3203 GCA_031376865.1 Acidimicrobiia bacterium
CCCGGAGGTGAAATCGCGGCTGCCCAACTGATCGTCATCGGCACCATCGCGCAGGACTTTGGCTTGTACGCAAAAATCACGGGCGGCCAACGAATCGATCTGTTTGGGGCTCGTGTAGAACAGCTGCCTCTCATTTGGCAACGCTTGATTGACGCAGGCATGGAGTCCGGTCATGCCTACGGCAAGGCGTTACGAACGGTGAAGAGTTGCGTCGGAAAGACCTGGTGCCGGTTTGGCGTCCAAGACTCGACATCGATGGCGATCCAGCTGGAGCTTCGCTACCGCGGTCTCCGAGCACCACACAAACTGAAGATGGCCGTCTCTGGATGTGTGCGGGAGTGTGCCGAAGCACAAAGCAAAGACGTCGGAGTGATTGCGACTGAGAAGGGGTGGAATCTGTTTGTCTGCGGCAACGGAGGCATGCGTCCACGCCATGCCGACCTGCTTGCTGAGGACATTACCGACCAGCAATTGGTGACCTACATCGATCGTTTTTTTGCGTTTTATATTCGCACTGCCGATCGATTGGAACGAACTTCAACCTGGCTAGAACGACGCCCAGGAGGAATCGAAGAGCTTCGTCGAATTGTCTGTGAAGACGAATTGGGTATTGGTTTGGAATTGGAAGCTCTGATTGCACATCATGTGTCTACGTACGAATGCGAATGGACAGCAACGCTGGCCGACCCAGATCGGCTTCAGTTGTTTCGTTCGTTTGTTAATTCGGATGAACCCGACAGCGGAATAGAACCCGCTCTGGTGAGTATCGGAACACGACAATGAGTCCGATTGTTGACACCGCATCGCTGGCTCCGCAGCGGGTCTCGGCAGATGAATGGGTCGAAGTGTGTAGCAGCGGCCGACTTCGACCAGATCGAGGAGTTTGCGCGTTGATCGGGGGTGTTCAAATAGCCCTCTTTAGAACGTCGGTGGGGGAATTGTTTGCGGTCAGCAATCGCGATCCCTTCAGTGGAGCAAGCGTGATGTCTCGCGGCATTGTTGGTTCAACCGCAGGTCGTTCCGTGGTGACCTCACCCATGTACAAACAACGATTTGAGTTGTCGACGGGGACGTGCTTGGACGATACCGATGTCAGCCTGCAGGTGTTTGAGATTCGCGAACGTAGTGGCAGTGTGTCGGTTCGACTGGCCATGTGATGAGCCCTCACACGACTATGGAACCTGATGGGCTTAGCCGTGCCATCGATGTGTTCTCGGATCTTCATGACCGCAACCGCACCCCTACGACCGGATGGTATCGGTCACGAATTCCAACGGGGATGCCCGGAGTTGGACAGCAGTTCGCGTTTGAAGTTGATCTTGATGCATGCACTGGTTGTAAGGCATGCGTTGTCGCCTGTCACTCGTTGAATGGGCTGGACGACAACGAACTGTGGAGAACGGTTGGTCTGTTACACGGGACAGCTTCGAGTGTTCTGCTCGGTGATCAGGCCGTTGAACAACGAACGGTGACCAGTGCATGTCATCTCTGCGCGTCGCCTGCCTGTCTCAGCGGTTGCCCCGCCAACGCATACGAAAAGCATGACATTACCGGCGCAGTGATTCATTTGGATGACCAGTGCATTGGATGCAGCTACTGCACCATGACGTGCCCTTACGACGTTCCGGTCTTTAACGAACGACTTTCTATAGTTCGCAAGTGCGACATGTGCCACGGGCGATTGATGGCGGGGGAGGAGCCCGCGTGTGTGCAGGGTTGTCCCAACGCAGCAATCAGAATCACCATCGTTGATCGCAACGATCTGGTGTTCAAAATGGTTGCTGACGTGGCCCCAAATCTGGTTCCCGGTGCGCCACCATCATCACTCACCAAACCCTCTACGCAGTACCTCTCGGTGCTAGATCTTGCGTCACCGCAACTGCGTGCCGTTCAGCAACGAGTCACCCCAGCCGCTGCCCATGTGCCGCTCGTGGTAATGCTCATCGTTGTGCAGATTGGCGTCGGGTTGTCGCTTGCGGCAGTGGTTCATCCTCTCGGTCCGTGGCCCGCCGTACTTGGTATCAGCGGAGCCTTGGCGAGCGCCGCGCATCTTGGCCGTCCTACACAGGCATGGCGAGTGGTGCTTGGCTTCCGACACTCGTGGCTATCCCGAGAAGCCATTGCAATTGGTGCATTTGTGACCGTCGCAGGACTCAGCGCAATTGTTCCCGTGTTTCCCGTTCGGGTGGCGGCGGCCCTCCTAGGAGTGGCGGTGGTGTTCACCTCCGTCAAGGTCTATTCGGTGACGGCCCGCGCCTTCTGGAAACTTCGCTCCACAGCACTTCGGTTTGGAGCAGGTGCTGGGGTGACGGCAGGCGTCGCGCTTGCCTACCTCGAATCGGGCGCGAACGCTCGGGTCAGTGCTGGGGTGACGGGACTCGTGACCGGCCTGTTTGCCTACTGGATGTGGAGCCTTCCGAGCCGGTACACAGATTCATGCTCAACGGCACTCGTTCGCTCTGCTTCGCTGCTCACGACCACGCTACGACGACAACATCTACTGGCAACCTCGTTTGGAGGAGCTGCCACCGTGTTCCTATTTGGAAGTACTCTCACGCAGAGTCTGGTGACGTTGGCTTTGGCAACAGGCTGTGTTGTCGTCTCGATGTTCTATGAACGCAGGTTGTTCTTTCAAGCTGTGTCTCCCGATGGAATGCCTACATGAAACTCATCCAACGAGTCGGCAAACGTTCCGATGAACTGGCTCGCATCGACGGTGGGATCAGCAGCGACGGCGCTGTGTTGGGTCAACTGCCCCGAGGTAAAGCGCCCGACCAAACAGTACGAACGATTTGTGGTTACTGTGCAACGGGTTGTTCGCTGACGGTGCATCTGAAGGATGGGACAGCAGTCAACATCACGCCCACGTCGCGCTACCCGGTCAATTTGGGCGCAGCTTGTCCGAAGGGTTGGGAAGCGCTGACCCCGCTGCGATCTCCCGATCGATTGACGACACCGATGGTCCGAGATACACGCGGCGATTTGCAGCCGATTAGTTGGAATACAGCATCGTCACTCTTTTGCGAACGCATGAGAGCGATTCAAGCCGAACACGGGCCTGCTAGCGCCGCGTTTCTATCGACTGGGCAAATCGCTACCGAAGAGATGGCATTGTTGGGAGCGTTCGCCAAGTTTGAAATGGGCATGGCACATGGCGACGGAAACACTCGGCAGTGTATGGCCACCAGTGCTGTGGCCTACAA
>JANMEI010000710.1:0-4355 GCA_031376865.1 Acidimicrobiia bacterium
CGAGCGAAGCGAGTCCGATGGGCCCGAGCTGAGAAAGCGCTTAATGCTGTTTGGCGTGTGCGTACTCACCAGCGCCGGTCTATTGCTTCAAGGTCGTGCTGTTGGTTCAGCTCCACCGGTGACGGTGCAGGGGGTGAGTACCAGCGTGCCGCCCCCTGCCACGCAACCCGCTCTAGTGAAGTGGATTGCGTGCCCTAAAGACTCGACAACGTTTTGCGCCACCCTGAAAGTGCCGCTTGATTACAGTCGGCCAGCCGGTCAGCAGATTTCCATTGCCCTGATCAAGGTGCCGGCAGCAAAGCCCTCAAAGCGTATTGGCAGCATGCTCGTCAATCCCGGAGGGCCGGGCGCATCTGGAATTGCGTTTGCGGGGAGGGCCCGCCGACTGTTCGGAACCAAGATCTCCGATCGCTTCGACGTGATCGGGTTCGACCCACGCGGCGTTGGTCAATCAACGCCCATTGATTGTTTGTCCGATGTTCGGATGGACAACTATCTGGCTGCCGATCCAACGCCAGACAATGAACAGGAGCGCCTTGCGTTGCGGGCGGTCTCGAAAGAACTCGCAACCGGGTGTTCCACTTCGGTCGGCAAAGACGCACTGCAGTTCTTTGGCACGCTTGACGTGGCCCGGGACATGGATCAGATTCGCAAGGTGCTAGGTGAACAGACCATTTCGATGATGGGCTTTTCTTACGGAACGTTGCTGGGTGCAACCTATGCCGAGTTGTTTCCGAAGAATGTCCGGGCGTTTGTGCTCGATGGCGGATTGGACTCTCGGGCAACCTCCGATGATCGTGTTCGTGAGCAGACCAAGGGGTTCGAATCTGTCCTCAAGGCATATGCGCAAAAGTGTTCCAAACGGCCCAGCTGTACCGGAGCACTTCGTCCGAACCCATTGGTCGTTGTCGATCGAGTACTGGCATCGGTGGAAATTCAGCCGCTAATGGTGGGGAAGCGATCGGTTGGACCAGGTGAGGCGGTCTTAGGAATCGTTCGCGGTCTGTATAGCGAGCGAAACGGGTGGCCCATTTTGGACAAAGCGTTGATCGACGCGGCAAAGGGAAAAGGAGCCAAGTTGTTGGCCATGGCTGATGACTACAGCAATCGCAACGCTCAAGGTCGCTACGACGGTGTTCTCGAAGCGAACACGGCGATTAACTGCACCGACGTGGGGTCCTCGCGTGACCCATCCCACTACGACATGCTCGCCGCTGAGTTAGCCAAAGTGTCGCCTCGATTCGGCGCAGCTATCGCTTACGGGAATCTGCCGTGTGCGTTTTGGCCAGGTAGTCCGCTCAGTTCGGGCTGGAGCACCGTCGCAAAGGGTTCGGCCCCGATCATGGTGGTGGGGACCACCAATGATCCAGCCACCCCGTACGTCTGGTCGAAAAGGATGGCTGAGGGGTTGGAAAACGGTGTGCTCGTCACCAACACAGGAGACAGTCACACCGCCTACTTTTCTGGAGGAAAGTGCATTCGAAACGCCATCGAGGACTATTTGGTGACGGTCGTCGCACCTGCTGACGGAACCACCTGCTAGACGCTGAGCGGCTGCCGTGGGTCCTGCCTGCGCCTAGTATGTGGGCAGAATGAATCCAGCAGCCAAGAAGCCAGCGGTCAAAAAAGCGGCAAATCGAATCGGCAAGTCGGTCCAGCCTTCCAATCGAAAGCCAGTGGCTTCGACCACCTCGGCGAAGAAGGTTGTGACCAAGAAGGTTGTCGCACCAGCGAAGAAGGTCGTGACCAAGAAGGTTGTCGCACCGGCGAAGAAGGTTGTCGCTCAGCGGCCCCCTGTAGCGAAACCGGCACCCAAACCGGTAGGGAAACCGGCACCGAAGCCGGCCCCAAAGGTTGTCGCCCAACCGAAACCGGTACGGGCTCCGAAACCAACGCCGCCTGCAAAACCGACGGTCGCTGTTCGTAAGAAACAACTCGCCACACCGAAGACCAGTTCCACCGTATTCAGTGCTGGTTTCGCAGCGCTGGGTATCCCCAGCGACGTGTTGGCTGCTCTTGCTCACCAGGGAATTGCCGAACCGTTCCCCATCCAGACGATGACCATTCCCGATGGCCTGGCTGGGCGCGACGTGTGCGGTCAAGCAAAAACGGGCTCAGGTAAAACACTGGCGTTCGGAATCCCTTTGGTGGCTCGAATCACTGACAAGGCGTTGCCCGGTAAACCTCTTGCATTGGTGCTGGTTCCCACACGTGAACTTGCTGCGCAGGTCGAACGAGAAATGGTGTGGCTGGCGAAACCTCGAGGCCATGCGGTTGTGTCTATCTACGGCGGCGTGTCGATGGAGAACCAGAAGGCGTTGTTGTCTGCCGGAGCAGAGATCGTCGTGGCAACCCCTGGACGGTTGATTGATCTGTTGGGCCGTGGCGATATCGACTTGGGCTCCATCCAGTTCCTGGTGGTCGACGAGGCTGACCGCATGTGCGACATGGGTTTCATGCCCAATCTTGAATGGTTGCTACGAAAGATGCCGAAGCAACGGCAAACGTTGTTGTTCTCGGCAACGCTGGGTAGCGATGTCAACTCGCTCATTCGTCACGAACTACGCGACCCTGTGCGCCATGTGGTTGAGTCCACAACCAGCACGGTTGACTCGTCAGTCCATCATTTCTTCCAGGTGCATCAGATGGACCGACCGAAGGTGATTGCCTCGATCCTGCGGGCAAATGATCGTGGCATCGTGTTTTTGAATACAAAGCGCGCCTGCGATCGCCTTGCCGATGATTTGAAAGATCAGGGTCTGGTCGTTCGAGCTATTCACGGCGACCTGTCGCAAGATCAACGCAACCGGGCACTGAAGCAGTTTGTGAACGGCCAGATTAAGGCTCTCGTTGCCACCGACGTGGCGGCTCGTGGTCTTCATATCGATGGCGTCGATGTGGTCATTCAGGCCGATATTCCCGATGATCACAAGACCTATCTGCATCGAGCTGGACGAACGGCACGTGCGGGCGCTACCGGAGTGGTCGTGACCCTGGCCATGTGGAATCAGTTGTTGGACCTGGAACGGTTGCAAAAGCGTCTTGGGATGAAAACCAAACCGATTGAGTTGTATTCCAACGATCCGCGTTTGGCAACACTGGCCGACTGGGTTCCATGATCGCTTGGGTGGTGGAACATGTCACTGGTTCCACCACCGAGTTGTTTGTCGGTGAACGCTCATCGGCGCATCTAATTTCGGTAGGTCTGACCCGACCAACCGTGCGTGTCCTGCACAGTGACGGCCCAGCGTTAGTGCTTGGCTCTCGGCAAAACCAGTCCATTGTGGGTAGGGTCCCTGACGTAGTCAGTCGACGTAGCGGTGGGGGTGCGGTGTGGCTTGATCCAGCCGAACAGGTGTGGGTCGATGTGTTGATTCCGGTGGACAGTTCGCTGTGGGACCCCGATGTCACTCGGTCGTTCTATTGGCTCGGTGCCGCCTGGATCGAGACGCTTCGTTCGCTGGGTGTGACATCGGAACTTCATATGCATACTGATGGCCTGTTGAACACGCCTTGGTCATCGCTCTTGTGTTTCGCAGGTCGGGGCCCCGGGGAGGTGTTTGCAGGTAACCGCAAGCTTGTGGGAATCGCCCAGCGACGGGGGAGAGCCGGCGCAATGTTTCAGTGTGGATTGCTGCTGAAGTGGAGTTTTGACCCGGCATGGTTTTCGGAGGGCAGTTTTTCTCCGGACCTCGAAGCCGCTTCTTCGGCGGGAATTGGGTTGAACGAACTACTGCAGTTGGTGCCGTCGCACGACGAAGTGGCTTCTACGTTGGTCGACGTGCTGGAATCACTTCCATGAGCGCAGAGCCCGAGCTGTTGTACAACGTTTCCGATCATGTGGCCACGATTACTTTCAATCGTCCAGACCAGATGAACACCATTACTTCAGCGATGTTGGATTTGTTGTCTGAGTTGTTGGTGCAAGCAGACCGAGATCGTGACGTGCGGGTCATCGTCCTAACCGGCAAGGGCCGGGCGTTCTGCGCTGGCCTCGATGTCAAAGCGCAGGCGTCGGGAAGCGGCATGCTGTCAGGCGATATCGGTGCTCAGCAGCTGGACTTGAGGAACACTCCGCCCACCGTGTTGCACAGTCTCGATACGCCAACCATCGCAGCGATCAACGGTGGGGCAGCGGGGTACGGGCTTGACATTGCGCTTGGCTGTGACCTGCGAATAGCAGCGAGTTCGGCCAAATTGGCCGTGTCGTTCACCAAGCGAGGGATTCTTCCGGAAAGCGGTGGTACCTGGCTGTTGCCGCGAATGATTGGTTACGCAAAAGCCGCAGAACTGTTCTTCACAGGCCGTACCGTCGATGCCGCTGAAGCTGAGCGGTTGGGGCTCGTCAGCCGAGT
>JANMEI010000717.1:0-3097 GCA_031376865.1 Acidimicrobiia bacterium
CCTCGTCGAGGTGCCGAGTCATCGGTAAACTCGGCACGATCAACACAGTGCGCGATTTGAAATGTCACCGACAACACCACTCCGATGCACCACGACGCCGCAAGATATCCGACCGCTACCTTCCACCATGGATACCAGATCAACGGCAGAGCAATCGCCCAGCCAACGTGCAGTGCCTTCCCAACAAAAATTGATGCGCGCTGAGCAACACTCAAGTGACGCAACGACTGCCCTTGAATGTGGCCACGGATCAGGTCAGAAAAATCCGACACCAACAGCCATTGCACACCTAACAAGCCATACAACGGCCACAGGTAGCGATGCTGCGATCGGTGCCACCACAAACGTTGCTGATCCGGCGCCAGACGGGCGACGATACCTTGATCAATGTCTGGGTCAACACCTTGAACGTTGGTGTCTGCATGATGCAGGTCATGCTTGATTCGCCACAACACCGACGACACACCGAGCAGATCTGACGCGTATCCAACCACGTCGTTTGCTCGCTGTGACCCAGCGAAGAACGCGCCATGATTTGCGTCGTGCATCACGCTGGTTGCGATCATGGTGATGCCGATCAGCAACATCGGAACTGCAGCGAGTCGAACCGGTAGCGGCGCTGTGCGCGATAACAAAGCTGCGTAACTTGACACGACGCAGATCATCACAGCAACGGCCTTTACGTGAAGCCGCCGGCGAGCCAACACAATCTCGGCACCCGAGGGCATGACACGTCGACGAAGTTCCTCGCCAACGCTTGGCCTAGCGAACATTTCAGCGAACGTTGCAGCGTCGACGATGGTCATCCAACACTATCGACCACTTTGCCGAACTACTGATGGATCAACCGGGGTTTTCTTACACAGGCGCAACAACGGGTGCACGGCTCACTGTGAGAGGAGTCGCTGCTCGTAGATCCGCGATGAGGTCATCTCTGACGGATCGAACTTCGGGATCGTCGAATCGGTTGACCCGTTGCAACGGATCGTCAGCAAGGTTGTACAACTCGCCCTCCGTGCCGTCGTGCACCGTGCCGGGTAAATAGGTAGTGATCACCCAGTTGTCACGGCACATGGTTCGAAGCGCCATTTCCACCCCAAAGAGCGATGAGTCCCATTCGGTGATGACGCGCTCGTGGGTTCCGGCGTTGGCGGCAACCGGTAATGGCTTGCCCTCCATCCACTCAGGAACGTGAACGCCCGCAACCGCACAGAACGTTGGTGCCAAATCGACCAGACCGACCGGGTCCCTGATTTCGGCTGGGAGCGTCACGCCGGCATTCGCCGCTGGCCGACAAATCATGGGAATGCGCATCAACCCATCAACGTGATACGGACCCTTAAACAACAAACCGAAGTCGCCCTGCAGTTCGCCGTGGTCTGCGCTGACAAACACGTCAGTGTCGGCGTCCCATCCTTTGGCCCGGACACTGTCCATAATTGAGCCGATCGCTTCATCGATCAGTTCGTTTTCGATATGCGCCATGGCATTCACTTCTCGAACCTGGTTGGGCGTCAGCGTTGACGGCACCCACTTTGGCGGTGCTTCGAAGTTGCCGACGAGCTTGCCGTCGTACCACTGGCGCCAATGTCTTGGCTTGGCGTCGATCACCGCTTCGCGAGCGGCTTGATCTTCGATGTAGCCGTCCGGAAGCTCAAGATCACGCCACGCAACGCGACGAGTCTCCGACGCAGGCGGATCCCATGGGTGGTGCGGGTCAGGAAAACTCACCCACAAAAACCAATCCTCGTCGTCGGGCAGTTGTTGGAGCCACGTGACTGCTCGTTGGGCGATCCAGTCGGTGTGGTACCACTCACGAGGCAACTCATTGACGTGGACCTGCGGCGCTCCGGTGTCGCCCCCACCCGTTGCATTGACGTTGATGGTGCTGTCGAGGACCGGGTAGTACATACCCACGCCGTCGGGAAAATCTGCTCGCAAAGCCGACGCGTAGTGCAGCCAACCGGTGCCGGAATGGGCAGCCAACTCCAAGTGATCAAACCCGCGCAGCGCATCGTGTTGCCCGAGGCTGGCAAGGGTATTTTCGGGATAGCTCAAAAACGGATCGATGAACGGGTCAAAGTGGCTCTTGCCGATCAGCGCGGTTCGGTATCCGGCCACGCGAAGCACCGCAGCAACGCTCGGAGCATCGACCGGCAACTGCACCCCGTTCATCCAGACACCATGCGTACTGACGTGTTGCCCGGTCAGCATTGTGGCCCGGCTCGGCATACACACCACTGACTGAGGATGACATCGCCGATAGGTG
This sequence comes from Acidimicrobiia bacterium, assembly GCA_031376865.1. Taxonomy (GTDB): domain Bacteria; phylum Actinomycetota; class Acidimicrobiia; order Acidimicrobiales; family JANYDT01; genus JANNBN01. The sequence continues at coordinate 2,270 of JANMEI010000717.1, forward strand.
GTTCCAGCCGCAGCCAATGCGTCAACATTCGGCGTTCGGGCAATGACTCCACCGTTACAGCCATAAGCGTCATAACGCTGCTGGTCAGCGGTGATGAACAAAATCTTGCGTCCCACGGATCAGCCTTCCAATTGCTCTTTGAGGGTCACCAACGCGCGACGTGCGCCCGAGGCGAATGCCAGGGCAAGCGAACGGGGCGACAAATCCGTCGAGTACACCACCAGGCATTGACCCGCGGGCGGTGCGCCCGGAAGCATCGAGAGGTCGATTACATCGATGGTGGCGAGGTGGTGGGTGATGACCATGACGGGTCGAAGTTGGTATTGCAATCGCCGTTGGACGTGATCGACGACGATGAGATCTTCGACCATGGTGGCCCCGGTCGCCAACTTGACAAGTCGGACAGGGAGAGCCGTGTCGGGGTCGGGCTCGCACCATGAACTCACCAGCGAGGTAAACCACGAGGCATTGTTGGGCACGTCAGCAATCCGTGCCCACGCGGCATCGGCTGAGCACTGAATCAGTGCCTCAGCTCGAACCGATCCCCACTTGGCGGTCAGGCCAAGTGTGCCGAAAGTTTCATCCACCGCACCAGTGGATCACAATTTGCATTGCTAGTGCAAACAAAACAGCCAAGGACCTGGGTCCTTGGCTGTTACTGGGTTACAAATCATCAAAGCGACTGTTACCCCTACGGAGCAGTGAGATTACTCGTCGTCTTTTTTGGCGCCTGCACGCACGCCGAATCGCTTGTTGAAGCGATCCACACGTCCTGCAGTATCGACGATCTTCATCTTGCCGGTGTAAAACGGGTGGCTCATATCTGAC
>JANMEI010000722.1:0-5935 GCA_031376865.1 Acidimicrobiia bacterium
GTCATGGCTGACCAACACCACTCCACCCTTTTGGCGAGCAAGACGATCTTCCAGCCACTCGATACCGTCGAGGTCCAAATGGTTGGTGGGTTCGTCAAGGATCAGCAAGTCATCGTCATGATCACCAGGAACGGTTACCAAGCTTCGAGCCAAGGCAGCGCGTTTGGCCTGGCCACCCGAAAGCTGCGAGACAGGCTTGTCGCCCAAGTGCGAAATACCCAAACGATCGAGAACCGAAGCCGCTTCCCACGAATCGCCCAGTGCGTCGAGAACGGTTCCTTTACCCAGGTTTGGGTTTTGGTCGAGCACGCCGATTCGAACACCACGGGCACGACGAACGACGCCGCCTTCGGGCTCTTGCGTGTTAGCAAGTACGCGTAGCAACGTCGTTTTGCCCGTCCCGTTGATACCAACCACACCCCACCGTTCACCCGACGAAATGGTGACGGACAGGTCTTCAAATAGCAGCCGGTCTGGCCGTCGAACGGTGACGCGGTCGGCGTCGATCAATACACCCATGAGTTAGCTTTCTGTCAGCGGCTGAGCGGCGAACGGGGGGACGGAGTTGAGCCCGAGGCGGAGCGACCCATCGTGCCCTGCCAATGTACGAAAGCCATCGGGTAGAGAAATGAACAATGCTTCGGATTGTGCGGTGGTCACCCATTGGCCTTCATGAAAGACCAGCGACTCACCGACACAATTGATCTTACGACCACTGACCGATTCAATACGACCAACAAACCGAACCTCGACCCCGAGCGGCGTCGGCCGGCGATAGTGCACGCTGATTCGCCCCGTCATGCCAGGGTTGCCTGTTGCTAACTGCACGAGGCCAAGAATCTCGTCAAATGCTGCCGCAAGCACTCCCCCGTGGACATGCCCGGGTGGCCCCTCAAACGCTGGCGTGAAAACGACTGACCCGCTGACACTCCCGTCATCGAGTTTCACCATATCCAAGCATGGTGAAACGGGGTTGGACTTTCCAGACACCGGCGAGAAGTCTTCGAACCCACTCCAGCGGTGCGTATCGGTGTCGTAGTCACGGAGAGGTTGGCAGGCAACCAGCTGAGTAAGTGTACGAATGGTTTCAGCAGCATCGCTCGAAACTGCAGAAGCGATCTCACGATCGATCAGTTCATCGGCAAGGCGGCGCAGTTCTGCAGCCAGCACATGACTTCCAAGCCGCTGTTCGGTCACCTGTGGAGAGGTGCCGGTGACGTGCCCACTGCGATTCCATCCAAGCGAAGCAGGATTTCCCGGGCTCACGCGAGAGCTTTTTCGTCGATGTCGACAAGAAGCGGCGCATGGTCGGACGGTAGTTTTCCTTTACGCGCATTGCGATCCACGATTGACCACTGCAGCGCGTCGCTGACGGACTGCGAACCCAAGGCCAAGTCGATTCGCATACCGCGATGCATATGAAAATCACCGGCGCGATAATCCCAGTAGGTGTACAGACGATCCTGTTGATACAACTGGCGAAACAGATCGACTAGCCCCCAGTCGTGCAGCTCTTGCAACTTGTCACGCTCTTGCGGAGTGACGTGAGTCGAATCAACGAACTTTTTCGGATCCCACACGTCTCGATCATCCGGCGCAATGTTGAAATCGCCCAGGACCATAACGTCGTCGGCTGGATTGGTGAGCGAGTCGAGATGTCGACGCAGATTGCTCAGCCAGATCAACTTCGCTTGCCAGTGGGGATCGGTCAGACTGCGGCCATTCGGCACGTAGACGCTGCTCACCAATACCCCGCCACACCTTGCTGTAACTAAGCGCGCTTCGTTGAGTACGCCCAGTTGGTACTCGTCGATCAAATCTGCCGGTTGGGCCAAATCGGGAACGAAACCGAATGTGGGATCTTCGAGACCCACCTTGGACAAGATGGCCGCACCATTCCATTGGCCCTGGCCGTGATGCACGGATTCGTAGCCCAGTCCTTGGAACGTTAAGGCGGGGAACGCAGCATCAGACAGCTTCGTTTCTTGCAAACACAGCACATCGGGCTGAATCTCGGCCAACCACTCCTCGACACGAGGCAAGCGGGCTTTCAGGGAGTTGACGTTCCAGGTAGCTATCCGCACCGTGCAAGGTTACCGGCAGATCGGACAGAGTCCGAAAGTCTGCCGGTAACGCACGAACGCGTTTGAGTTACTTCGACTTCTTGGCAGCAGCCTTTTTGGCAGCAACCGTCGTCACTGGAGCTTTCTTGGCTGGTGCGGCTTTCTTGGCTGGGGCCTTGGCTACGACAACCTTGGCCGGAACCTTCTTGGCAACAACCTTCGCCGCCGCCGTCTTCTTAACAGGAGCAGCCTTCTTAACAGGAGCAGCCTTCTTCACCGGAGCAGCCTTCTTAGCAGGAGCAGCCTTCTTGACCGGAGCAGCTTTCGCCACAACCTTCGCAGGAGCGGCCTTCTTCGCAGGAGCGGCCTTCTTCACCGGAGCAGCCTTCTTCGCTGCTCCCTTCTTGGCCGGAGCTTTGGTCGAAGCGGTCTCAGCCATGACGGGCTGGGTAGTGATGTCAGAACCGCTTCGGGTATCCGAGCGACCCTTGCCGCCACGGCGACGTCGACCTTTGCGGCCACGCTCTTCACGAGCAGGCGCCGCATGGGGCTCATCGGATCCGATCCACGAAGCTGCTGGCGAGCCAGGCAAGGCCAACTCGATCCCACGACGTTCCGCATCAAAGGCACGCACGACAAAGGTCATGGTGTCGCCCCTGCGCGCAACGTCGCGAGCTGATCGCGGCATCTCAGGAGCCGAACCTCGCAGCGGAACATATCCGCGCGCGTCGCCCAAACTGACATAGAAGCCATGACTGGCATAGGACTCGACGAGGCCGTCTACTTCGGTTCCGGGCAGATGCTCGGACACAAACGACACGAACGGAAGGCTCTCATTCACAAATGCGTTGCCACTGCCGCGCAGATCCTGGCGACCCGCACACTTCGGGTCCGTTTCGCTCGTCGCGTGACCCTGCGCACGGATTGTGACTGCAGGACGGGTGTTCTGCGGTCGATCACGATCACGACCACGGCGTCGCTTGTCGCCCCGAGCCTCGCTCTGCGACTCGTCAGCACTCACCGGTGCAACGGAGCGCGAGCTCGACTTTGCAACAGCTTTGGTTGCCTTCGGAACAGACTTGGCGGCCAACTTGGCATCAGCTTTTGCTTGCTTAGCAGCAGCGGCTTCTTCCTTCTTCGTCAACGAAGGAGGTGGACCCTTCGGGACTGGCATCGGCCGGCTGGCTTCAGGTGAACCGAGGCGAACCTGCGAGCGTTTAGCTTCGCGAACCGCCTCACGGCTTTTGGGGCCACGAACCGGGGTGCGGTCGGTAAAGACCCAACCAAGACCTGGAATTGGCTTGCCGCCAATCAAACGACCACGCTCGAAGAGCCAGTCGTAGGTTCCGTGAAACTCTTGGAACGAATCGTTGGAGAACACGGTGGCGCCAAGCTTGTCGGCGACCTTGAGAATAAAACTGTCACCGCGACCGATGGTTCCGGCGGGTGGGGTAATGATTTCGCCTGCGTTGTACGCAGCTTCGAAAATCTCGGATTCGGTGGGATCGATCCGATGGGCAAATGACGTGTCAACGATGACCAAAACATCAGCGCCTGGGTGCTCCTCGATAAAGCACTGAACCGCTTCGTCGAGCTGGTTCAGGCTTGGGAGGGAGCGACCCTCGGTAGCAATGTTTGATCCGTCAACCACGACCTTGTAGGTGGTCATGAAGTCTGGACCTGCTTTTTTGTATGTACGTAGTTGTTTTTTGTACGTGGGTTTATGGGAAGAAGTCGCTGATGAGCGAGCACCTGAGCGTCATATTCGACGGATCACGGTACCCCCGAAGGGCGGCTACAACTACCTATCGGCAATTGATGACTACACCTTGAGCGACAATTCAGTCTTGCAGGCGTTTTGTATGTTGGCGCGCATTCTGCTGAGCTTCTCCCCGTGAATCAGCAAATTCGGGCCATTTTGTGGGACTTCGGCGGGGTTATCTTGACCAGTCCCTTCGACGCATTCGCTCGCTATGAGGCAACAAATGGGCTTCCCAAGGATCTCATCCGGACGATCAACGCCATCAACCCCGACACCAACGCGTGGGCCAAGTTCGAACGATCAGACGTCAGTTTCGACGAGTTTTGCGCCCTGTTTGAGGCAGAAGCGGCGTTGCTCGGACACCGCGTCGATGCCCGTGGCGTGATGGCGTTGCTACATGGCGAGCTGCGACCCCAGATGGTGGCGATGCTGCACCAACTCAAAGCTGAGGGATATCTGATCGCCCTGCTGACCAACAATGTGGCGATCAGCCGCCCGGGAGAAAAGCCTGAACGAGTTGGGACGGAGCCTGGCATCGAGGACGGACGGGCGGCCGTGATTGCGCTGTTCGACTTCGTGGTCGAATCCAGCGTGGTTGGATTCCGCAAGCCCGAACCGCAGTTCTACACAGCGGCGTGTGACGCTCTTGGCGTGCTGCCAACCGAGTCCGTGTTCCTCGACGATCTGGGTATCAATCTCAAACCCGCCGCCGCTATGGGTATGCACACGATCAAAGTGGTCGATCCCGATGTCGCCCTGGATCAACTCCGCACCGTACTCCTGCACAGGGGATCACCGGCAAATTAACCGGCAAATTAACCGGCACTTCCTATTCCATCCTTGACACTTAAGGTTGGATTTGCAGACATCTTGGGTATTACTCAACCGGCAATGCAGTACCATTGCCTGATGCAGTCGAGCTTGTATCAGCATCCTCGCCAGGCCGAGCCGCTGCTTCCCACGTTGCAGACGTCGAAGCTCCATGACGATGCCCGCCTCGTCACGCAACAGTCGATTGCCCTCGCTTCACAGGCACATCCCTCCACCGTTGAAACGCTTCGGTCGTTGCTGCGCGAAATGAACAGCTATTACTCAAACCGCATCGAGGGTCAAAGTACGCACCCTCTAGACATCGCTGCCGCGCTGCGGACGCAGTACTCAACGTCGTCAGAAACGGCTCGTCTACAACGGCTTGCCATTGCCCATATCGATGCAGAAATTGCGCTCGAAGGGGCCGACATGGCTACCTGCCTGACGATGGCATTTCTCCGACAGGCGCATGACACGTTGTATCGCAACCTTCCTCCCACGGATCGCAAACTGCTCATGGGGTCACGGGTCGTGCCCGGCAGTTATCGCCAAACTCAAGTGAAGGTAGGTACGCATGTTGCGCCGGACTTTGCTGCCATTCCAGAATTTTCCGATCGGTATGACAACGTCTACGCGAAGCCAACTTCCCTTGAGTTCGGCTTGGTCGTTGTCGCTGCTGCTCATCACCGAGCCACTTGGCTTCACCCTTTTGCGGATGGCAATGGACGGGCGATCCGCATGCAAACGCATTGTGCGTTGTTTCCCGTGACGAATGGATTGTGGTCCGTGAGCCGCGGGTTGGGTCGACGTCGCGATGAGTACTACAGAATGCTGTCGCAGGCCGATGCGCCGAGGGCTGGCGATGTAGACGGCCGTGGAACGTTGACCGAAACGGGACTTCGCGAATGGTGCGAATGGTTTGTGGACGTAGCATCTGACCAAGTCACTTTTATGAAGCGGATGCTGAATCTCGATGATGTCCAGCAACGTTTGTATGCACTTATAGCATCGAGGTCTGCCTATGACCACCATTATCGCATCGAGACCGTCCCAGCTTTGCACTATCTCTTCGCCACCGGCCCGGCCTCACGGGCTGTCTTCTTTCAGTTGACTGGCTTGGGAGAACGAACCGCCCGATCAGCATTGTCGCATATGCTTCAGGTGGGGCTGGTGACCTCAGAAAGTCACCGGGGCCCTGTTCGAATCGCGCTTCTGCTGATCGGGCGGTTCGTTCTCCCAAGCCAGTCAACTGAAAGAAGACAGCCCGTGAGGCCGGGCCGGTGGCGAAGAGATAGTGCAA
>JANMEI010000728.1:0-3236 GCA_031376865.1 Acidimicrobiia bacterium
GATCGGTGCGATGCTTGGAGCGCTGAGCGTTGGCGGTGTCCTCGGCGCCTGGACAGCGCGACGTGTGCTTCGCCCTGTTGCCCAGGTGGCGCGAGCGGCCGAAGCGTTAGCGGCCGGAGCGCTTGACACCCGGCTCCAAGCGGAGGGCGACCCGGATCTCAACCGAGTGGCAGCATCGTTCAACACGATGGTCGACGCGGTTCAGCGCCGAATTGAACGCGAGGAGCGGTTTGCTTCTGACGTCAGTCACGAACTGCGAACACCGCTGGGGGTGATGAGCGCGGCAGCCCAGGTTCTTGACCGTCGAAAAGATGAGATGCCCGAGCGAGCTGCTCAAGCGGTCGGAGTGATCACTACGCAGCTCACGAAACTATCCACGATGGTGCTTGATCTGTTGGAGATTGCGCGTATCGATGCCGGTGTCGCCGATGTGCACTTCGAATCGTGTTCGATCGCCGCACTGACCAAACGAATTGTTGAAGGACACGGTGTCGACGTAGCCGTCATGGAAGTAACCAAAAACGGAGCTGTCGCACACGCGCTGCTCGACCCGCGCCGTTTTGAGCAGATTGTTCGCAACCTGTTAGATAACGCAAAGAAGTATGGCGGCGGAGTCACCAAGGTACGCGTCGACGCGGATCGTCGTTTTGTCACCTTGGCAGTTGAGGATGACGGGCCTGGTGTCGACGAATCGGAAAAAGCCCACGTGTTCGAACGGTTCGTTCGGGGCCGATCTACCCACGACGTGCCGGGCACGGGTCTCGGACTGGCGCTTGCTTCGGACCAGGCCGAATTGTTGAACGCCGACCTCTCGGTGGAAAACAAATCCACCGGCGGTGCTCGCTTTATCATCCGCCTCCGGAAGGCCTGAGATGCGTCACACAACAACATTCGGAGTGAGCGCTGGGCGAATGTGTGTGTTCATCGCTGGAGTATCGGTCCTCGCTGCTTGCGGTGTGCCCATCGACGACTCGGTCAGAAGCATCGACTCGGTTCCTTGGCAGTTAATGGCTACCACGACGAGTACGACCACGACCACCACGACATCGACGATTCCCGTGGCGTCGACCATTGCGCAAACATCGACGACGACCACCACCTTGGTAGATCTCACGACCGAGTCGGTTCAATTGTTCTTCGTTTCGGGCGATCGGTTTGTGGAAGAACGCCGAATATTGCCGCTGGACGCACCGCTCGAAGATGTGCTGGTCGAACTCATTCGGGGGTCGCTGGAACCGGTGGAGTCGTCGTTCCCGGTGACGGTAGTTAATGTTGGCGACGTTCTTGGCGTGGTCTCAAGCGAAGGTGTCGCAACCGTTGAGCTCAGCCCTCGGTTCAATGATTTGGTGGCTGCGGAGCAACGAAAACTGGTTGGCCAATTGGTGCTGACCCTTGGAAGCCAGAAGGGAATCGGTCAAGTGGCCTTTACCGTGAACGGCAATCAGCTGGATGTGCCGCAAGGCGATGGCACCTTCGGCCCCGATGCACTCTCGCGGGAAAGTTTCTTGTCGCTTGTCGATGGACCCCCGGAATCAACGACGACCTCAACGGTTTTTTCACTATCTCCGGACGACATCATCGGCGCAACCTCCACGCCATCGACCCTCGTTACGACGTTACCTCCGGTAACCCCGTGACAGCAGAGTGGCTGAAGAGCTATGTGAACTTACATTCGAACTCTTCAGCCGAGATCGGACGGGAGAACAAGTACCCTTGCCCCGTGCCGCATCCAAGCTGCTGCAGCGTCTTGCGCTGAGCCTCGGTCTCGATGCCTTCAGCGGTGACTGAAAGATTCAATTCGGCCGCTAGCTGGATCACCAGCTTGACGATGGCGACATCGTCAGGCTTGTCGGGAAGTCCGCTGACAAATGTGCGATCGATCTTCAAGGTATCGATTGGGAACCGCGAGAGCCATGAGATGGTGGAGAACCCCGTACCGAAGTCGTCAAGGGCCACTCGAAATCCGGCATCGCGCAAGTTGCGTAAGACGGTCATCGCTTGTACGGGATCGGTCGAGAGGTCGGTTTCGGTGAGCTCCAAACAAAATCGCGAAGTGGGAACGCCACGGTCGGCGCAGTGTTTGGCTAGCTTCTGCGCCAAAAATTGGTCAGCCAATTGGGCGGGTGACACATTGACTTGCATCACGAAGTCGGGCCGACTGGTCAGCTTTGGTGCCCATTGCGCGACTTGATCAACTGCCAACCGAAACACCAGATCACCAAGTTCACGGATCAATCCGCCACGCTCGGCAATCGAAATGAAGTCGTTTGGAGTGATCACTTCGCCGTCGGATCGTCGCCATCGAACCAGGGCTTCGGCTGCACTCAGCGCACCGGTTTGCAGGCTTTCGATCGATTGGTACATCAAGAACAGTTGCCCGTGATCGCCATCGATGGCCTCTCGTAACCCTGCTAACACTTTGCTTCGCAGCTCAGCCTCCACCCGCCACGCTGGATCAAAGGTGGCAACGTTACCGGCCCCGGTTTGGGTGGCTCGGCGAAGCGCAATGTCGGCGTTACGCAACAGCTCTGCAGTTTCACTTGCTACGCGTTTGCCCGAGGCAACCCCGGCGCTTGCCGTTAACGAAACTCGCAAACCTTCGGGCCCTGCGAGAAAAGGTGACTGATTGAGTTGGCGTACCAACTCGGTTCCAAGATCGTGTGCGTGCTGTGCATCTGTGATCGTCGCAACGACGCCAAAGTGTCCGTGTTCCATCCTGCCAACGGCGACAGCTGAATGAAGATCGCTTTTACTCAATCGCTCGCCGACTTCTCGTAAGAGTCGCTCGGATTGTTCATACCCAATGCTGTCGGTGAGTTCAGCGAATCGGTCGATCTCGATAGTTGCCACTGCAACATGCGATGTGGAGGACGCCCAGTTTGCTGAATTGCTCATCGTCTCAACGAGACCAAGTCGGTTGGAGAGGCCCGTCACCGAGTCAGTTCGGTCGCGTCTCAGTAGATCATCGGACCGAACCCGCGCGTCAAGCATTCTTCGGCGTTGCGCTCGGACCACTGCGACCGAATACAACGTGGCAAACGATGCAGCCAGCATGATCGCCCCAATTTGTACAAGTTCCTGTGATTGACCGAGTAGCTGCCGAGCCACGATGGAAAGCACCAGCACGGTAAAGAACGATGCGAATTGCGCCACCAAACTTGACCCTCGAAGACCGATCCACAAACACGGCAGAATCGATAACACCAACCAGCCTCGAACGGTGCGGGCGCCCTGAC
>JANMEI010000745.1:0-1555 GCA_031376865.1 Acidimicrobiia bacterium
CTGCACGCACCGGAACGTTTGGTGATTCAGAAACTTCCCAGTTTGTTTGGACGTTCAGACTTATCAAATGGAAGCGAGGCTCGAAGGGGGTCAAGGCACGCAAACCAGGCACGATGATCCTGGTGAACGTCGCCGTCCGAACACCGAATGTTGAACCGACTACCTCATGCGGTGATATCGGCGTGACAACAAAGTACGTCAATGGTGCCACATATGACGTCAGAGCGACAAGATACGGCAAGACAGACGACCCCACCTCCCGATGGGACGTCATCAATTACACCGGAAAACTGAATCTCATCGAGCGGCCAAAAAAGAAGTAGCCGCGCCAAATCGTGCCTTGAGCTGGTTTGTGCAGTTGTGTCAGGTGTGGCTGACGCAACTGCAGGAACGAGCAGCCGGACCGCTAGACCGTTTCGAGGAATTGGTACAGCGTGTTGCGCTTGGCGAGCGGGCGGCCATGGAGTGGTGATACCAAATCGGCGAGGTCATCGGGGGTCTTTCCTTGACCATGTGATGCTCCGGCGGCCCGTGAGATGTTCTCGTTCATCAGCGTGCCACCCAGATCGTTAACGCCAGCTTGCAACAGCTGCCGCACACCTTCGACACCGATCTTGACCCAACTGGCCTGCACATTCTCGATCCGACCAGGGCCGTTTGCGTAAGCGATACGGCCGACGGCATGCATCAGGACGATCTCTCGGAAGGTGGGGCCCCGACGTGACTTCTTCTGCAAATAAATCGGCGAGGCCATGTGAACGAACGGCAACGGGATGAACTCGGTGAAGCCGCCGGTGCGGGCCTGCACCTCACGGGTGCGAATGATGTGCCGAGCCCAGTGAATTGGCCGCTCGACCGAGCCATGCATGATGGTTACATTGCTACGTAGGCCTACTGAATGGGCTATTTCATGGCAGTCAAGCCACTCTTGGGTGTTGACCTTGTCAGGGCACAACACCGCACGAATCTCATCGTCCAAGATTTCTGCAGCGGTGCCCGGCAACGAGCGCAGCCCAGCATCCATCAACCGTCGAAGGTAGGTAGCCAGATCTTCGCCGAGGCGCTTGGCACCTTCGGTGACTTCAAGGGCAGTGAACCCGTGAACATGGATATCGGGAGCGGCTTCCTTCACGGCCCGGCATACATCGATGTAATAGTCACCATCGAAATCAGGATGGATGCCGCCCTGCAGCGTCACTTCGGTTGCGCCCAACTCCCACGCTTCGGCCACCCTGTCGGCGATGTCTTGCAGGGTCAACAGGTACGGCTTGCCTCGCAAGTTCAGCGACAGCGGGCCTTTCGAGAACCCGCAGAACTTACACTTGAACGTGCACACGTTGGTGTAGTTGATGTTTCGGTTGTGTACCCAACTGATCTGCTCGCCGACGATCTGTGCGCGTAGCGTATCGGCAACTTCCGCGATAGCACGCACATCGTTGCCTCGGGCGGTGAACAACGTGACCAGTTCGGATTCGCCAGGCACCTGCCCTGCCACCACACCATCAAGTACTTCGCGAACGGCCCCGCTCACTGAGCCAGACGACGGTATAACCAG
>JANMEI010000769.1:0-3234 GCA_031376865.1 Acidimicrobiia bacterium
GTAACCGAGGACTTCCTGCACATGAGCGTTGAAGTTTCCTGGTTTGCTGCATTGTGCGACGACGACTACCAATTTTTGGGAGTTCCTGATGCCTCACTGCAAAGTTCGTTCCAACACTGTGGCGATATCGTTCGGCGAGCCGAGGCCAACGGATTTGACAATGTGTTGCTCCCCTCCGGATACGACCTGGGTATCGACGCAACAGCCTTTGCGGCGGGCATGGCTACGCAAACCCGTCGCATCAATTTGCTGTTAGCAATTCGTTGCGCAGAGTTATGGCCGCCCCAGTTGGCTCGGCAACTGGCCACCCTCGATCAGATGATGGGTGGTCGGTTGACGATTAACATCATTTCGTCGGACCTGCCGGGTGCACCGCTGGGCAGCGGTCCGCGCTATGCCAGGTCAACCGAAGTCATGGGCTTGCTACGCGCGCTGATGAATGGTGAGCGCGTTGATCACGATGGTCAGTTTTACTCGATTCATCTCGATGCGCCCCGGGCTCGTCCGGTTAACTCATGGTGTCCTCCGTTCTACTTTGGCGGATTATCCGAGGACGCACGGCAATGCGCAGCAGAAGCGGCTGACGTGTATTTGCTGTGGCCAGACACCATGCCCAACGTCGCCGAGATCAAAGCCGACCTCATCACTCGCGCCGCCACGTTCAACCGAAGCTTGACGTTTGGTTACCGCGTGCACGTGGTGGTGCGCGAAACCGAAGAACAGGCACGAGCTGCGGCCGATCGATTGCTCTCCAAACTTGATGACGAGGTTGGCGCAGCCATCCGCTCGAAGAGCCTGGATTCGCAGTCGGCCGGTGTGCGACGTCAGGCCGAGTTACGAGAATCAGCCGGTGTCAACGATGGGTATGTTGAAGAGAACCTGTGGACCGGTATTGGTCGGGCCCGGTCTGGCTGTGGTGCTGCCATTGTGGGTGACCCGGATCAGGTGTTGGCCAAGTTGCAGGCATACGAGGCCATGGGTATCGAGGCGTTCATCTTGTCGGGCTACCCGCACCTCGATGAATGCGATCTGTTCGCCAAGTACGTGTTGCCTCGCATGGATCACGCACCGCTGCACCACGCTCCGCTGCATCGGTAAGCGCCGACAAGCTCTCAGAAGAAAGTTCCTTCTGCCGTTCAAAGGTTGGCATATGCTCGGCCCATGAGCACCGAGAACGTTCTGCACTGGCACGATACCGATGTTGAAGTCCATAAGGTTGTCGTTGGTTCCTACGACAACAACGTGTTCACCATCCGCTGCCGTGCCACTGGCGATGCTTTGCTGATCGACGCAGCCAACGAGCACGAAAAGTTGTTGAACATCTGTCAAACGCTTGGCGTGCGATCCGTGGTTGAGACACACGGCCATTGGGATCACATCCAGGCCGTCACACAAATTCGCGATGCTGGCTATCAGGTTGCCGTCACCGCCGCCGATGCCGGGCGCTTGCCCAGCTATGACCTGCTGCTCGAGGACGATCAGGTGTTAGAAGTCGGTAAACTACGCATACGTACCATCTTGACGCCCGGCCATACCGAGGGTTCGATTTGTTTCTTGGTTGAGGGCAAGCCCCTGCTGTTTACCGGCGATACCCTGTTTCCGGGCGGCCCTGGCGGCACCAAGTTCGAAGGCGGAGACTTCCCCACCATCATCGAGTCCATTGATCGTCGATTGTTCACTTTGTCGCCAGACCTGATGGTGATGCCCGGCCACGGCGACGACACCACCATCGGCAACGAGCGCCCTCAACTCCAAGAGTGGGTAGACCGCGGCTGGTAGCACCGATCTTCGAGCGGGACAACCTATGCAGTCGTGGTTTCCAGGTGGTGGGCTACGTCGGCCATCACCGCATCGAACCGTTCGCTGATGTTGGCGATGTCGTCTTCGGTCATCACCGTTGACAGCACCAACATGCCGCGGCTGGCGAAGTACAACCCATGGTTCAATCCGGAAAGATGGGCGAGCGACATCGTGCTGCCATCGGCTCGGGCCAAGTTAGCAGCGGGTAGGTCCGCTGTGAAATAGATGTTCATCAACGATCCGTTGCGTCGGACGCTAAACGGAACCTGATGGCGGGCGGCACTGTCGAGCAGGTTGGACTCCAGGCGCTCGGCCAACCTGGCCATAGCGGCAATACGCCAATCGGTCAGGTGTTCAACTGACACTCGACCTGCTGCCATAGATACCGGATTGCCATTAAACGTGCCCGAGTGAAAGATGCGGGGGGACCTGGGATCAAGCACTGCCATGTGCACATGCTTTCCACCAACCGCTCCGACTGGGAAACCGCCGCCGATGGTTTTGGCGAACAGTGTCAGGTCTGGATCGATGTCGTACTTCGATTGGGCGCCATGCTCGTCGAGGCGGAACGTAATCACTTCGTCAATGACAAACAGCGAACCGTTTTTCCGAGCGGCGGCCTGCACGCGGGTCATAAACTCCTGGGTGGCGGTGACGATTCCGGCCGAACCCATCACTGGTTCCAAAAACACCGCTGCGATGTGGTCGCCATGATCGGCCAACAACTGCTCGACGTCGGCTGGATTGTTGTACTCAAACAAGTACGGATGATCCGACATCGGCGTCGACATCTGCCCGCCGAACGAACCGTGCTCAAACACTTCGTGCGAGCCGTGATAGCCGAAACGCGCCATCAAAATCTTGGGTCGACCGGTCACCACCCTCGCCATGTTCATTGCCAACATCGCAGCTTCTGATCCAGAGTTGGTAAAGCGAACCTGCTCGACTGACGTGACCCGGTTGACCAGCAACTCAGCGAGGTGCGCTTGATCACGGTTACAGGCGGGCCATCCGGTTCCACCGCGAATGGCCTTGGTGGCAGCCTCAACAATCAGCGGATGGGCGTGCCCGTGCACCAGGCTGGTGTAGTTGCCTGACAGATCCCAGAAGTCGTTGCCGTCAACATCAGTGAGGTGAGCGCCGGCACCGTGAGCGATCGCTAACGGGTACGGCCGGTGGTAGCCGGCGGCTCGGGTTTCGCCGGCCGGCATGAAGTTGGTGGCCCAGTTTGAGTGTTGGGCCGACGCAACAGTTCGCTGACGGTAAGCCCTCTCGACAACATCCATGAATCATCAGCCCCTGTATCGTTCGATGAGTACGAACGTAGTCGGGGCGCCTGGCGACAGGACCAGAGTCAGCTGGCAGCGGCGAGATCGTCGGAGATCTCGGTGACGGTTCCAGTTGCAGTGGCCTGCGATGACCTGCGTCGGCTGG
>JANMEI010000854.1:0-5870 GCA_031376865.1 Acidimicrobiia bacterium
TTTGAGTCGTCCATCATGACCTGGCTGCGCTTCAGTTCCTGCTCCCGGCCAGCCGGGAACACTTCGCTGTAGTTTTTGACGTCAGCATCGGCGTTGAGCTTGGCCCGCATCCATTGTGTGACGGTGAGGCGATCCGTGAGACCAACAGTGGCCAGCAGGAAGTGTCCCTTCGGCGGATATTGCGGCGCTCCGGTAAGTTTGATCCGAGGTGACAGGTCTGACGCAGACCCAGCCAGGTATGCGATCTTGTTCGTTTTAATCGTTGAAGCGGCGAGGAACGACCCGGCAGTGACCAATGCAATGAGCGGGTACCAACGCAGGACCCGGCGAAATCGTGACGGCCGTGGTCGTGCAGAAACAGATCCGTTCTCCAGTACAACAACCGTCTCGGCGGATACCCTCGGCCTACCTTTCGGACGAGACCAACCAGAAAAACGCATCCAGTGAGACTGCCACGCCGCCGGGAGATACTGGTGTCTCTCGCGCACCTGATCTCGTCCGGCCGATCCGTCTCGTAAGGTCAGAGCCCGTGACCGACGCTTCGACGCCTGACCTACCTGAGCGACGGCGCGCTGCCGCCGTGGCTGGGCACAGCGGCGACCTCGCTGGCGCACTTCGGGCCAGTCTTGATCTACACCCGTCGGTTCGCAGTCTGGGATACGGGGCGCTCCTCCGTCTCGACGAGCTCACGGTCGAACGGTCGCTCTTGGGGCTGGCTGATGTTGACACCCTGGTGGTGCGACGAGTCACCGAGTGCGTCGCTCGGCAGCCTGCTGATGCTGCAATCGATCAAGCGTTACTCAGCCTTCTCGCCAACGGGCCTGACGTCGTCGCAGAAGTTGCGGCTTGGGCGCTCGGGGAACGACATCAAGCAGCCGAAGGCGACGACAACCAGGAAAACGGCAACGATGCCGACATAGCCGCACCCGCCAACATCTTGATTGTCAGTGCACTGAGTACTGCAGCCACATCACACGAAGACGCACTGGTTCGAGAATCGGCAGCAGCAGCATTGGGTGCCATCGGGCATCACGATGGACTTGCCGCCATCCTTCACGCTACGACCGACAAAGCAACGGTCCGCCGTCGTGCCGTGTTGGCCCTCGCGTCGTTTGATGGAGAAGAAGTAACCGCCGCCCTTCAGCGAGCACGTCTGGACCGAGACTGGCAGGTACGTCAGGCTGCCGAAGATCTGCTGAGTTAGTGAGGAAGCTCAGCGCCGCGACGGCATGACCACATACTTCAGGGTCTCGTAGTTTTCGATACAACGTCCAGCACCCAGCACTACACAATCGAGCGGCGCATCGACCACCTGCACCGGCACACCTGTGATTTGCGACAATCGCTGATCCAAGCCCGGCATCATCGATCCACCGCCAACAAGGTGGATTCCGTTGCGAATCACATCTTGAGCCAACTCGGCTGGGGCTTGCCCCAAGCAGGTCACCACCGATGCACAGATAGCGGTCAGCAATTCGTCGCACGCCTCGCGGAGCTCTTCGGGGCTCAGCATGATCGTCTTGGGCAACCCGCTCATGATTTCTCGGCCACGCACCTCGGCACGGAGATTGTCGCGCTCGGTTGGCCACGCAGACCCGACGGCAAACTTGATCTCTTCTGCGGTGCGTTCGCCGATAGCAATACCGTATGTGCGCCGAATGTATGTCTGAATACAGTTATCGAAATCAAACCCACCGACACGGATCGCTTGCAGCGCAACCACTCCACCGAGGCTGATCAACGCTGTCTCTGAGGTTCCGCCACCAATATCGACCACCATGGAACCTTGCGGTTCATGGACCGGTAGTTCGGCTCCAATTGCTGCTGCCATTGGTTGCGGAATGAGCTGTGCATCGGCTGCACCGGCGCGGCGCGCCGCTTCGGTCACCGCTCGCTTTTCGACTTCCGTGATTGCCGACGGCACACAGATCAACACCCGGGGGCGGTTGAAGCGACTGACACCGACGCGTTGCAGCAACAGTCGGATCATGCGCTGCGTGATGTCGTAATCGGTGATGGCACCCTGGCGAAGCGGACGAACCGCCACGATATACCCAGGCGTGCGGCCAATCATCTGCCACGCTTCGCTGCCCATCGCCAACACCTTGTTGTTGAGACTGTTGAGCGCAATCACACTCGGCTCGTTGAGCACAATCCCTTCACCGCGGGCGTAAACAAGCGTATTTGCAGTTCCAAGGTCGATCGCTAAGTCGCGTGCCATTTAGCGGCGCCGATCGCTTGGGCCGCGTCGGTCTGCACGCGCGGCCCGCGTATCGCGAGCATCACGTGTTTCGCGAATATCTTTGGCGTCACGCTCTTTTCGATTGCCAGACTTCTTTGGATCAAGCGCGTCGAGCCCATCACGAAACTCTCGCAGGCTTGCTTCGATCGATGACGGGCGCCGCTGCCTCCACACACGTAGTCCAATCACGATGGCAGCCACCAATGCGGGGACAATGAGGTACAACAAAACGGTCATGACGTAGCTACGTTCCCACGCTCAGGGTGCGGACCGATGTCATTCAAGTCACTGATCTGCGTTGCGGCGAGTCCCCAGTCGGTTCCACCCGACCATGTTTCGCGTTTCCAGATAGGTACGGTTGCCTTAAGCGCATCGATACCAAACCGGGCTGCATCAAACGCCGCCGGTCGATGGGCGCTTGAAACAGCCACGACCACTGACACTTCGCCTAGGTGAAGCGGGCCAACTCGATGAAGCAGAGCTACCCGGCCGATTTCGTTAAATCTGCTTCGGATATCTGCTTCGATGGCGGCCAACTTAGGAACTACCTGAGATTCGTACGCTTCGTACTCCAGCAACGTGACGTCGGTTCGGTGCTCGGCATGGTCTCGAACGGTTCCGCTGAACACCACAACAGCTCCGCAATCGGGCTGAACAGCCCAATCATGAATGGCGCCGACGGGAAGAACGGCTTCAGTGAGAGCCAGCCACGTGTGTCCTGCCTCGGGTGGTTCGCAATTAGGCAGTGCTGACATCAGGAAGACATCGTAGGGGGCTTAGCGACGCCTGAACCACCGCTTCCACGCCAACCAAGCCGCGCCAGCGATGGATGCTCCTGCGGTGCCCACTGCAGCAATCGTGACCTCTTGACGTTTTCGGGCAAACAACTTGGCCATCTTCGACGGTTGGCGTCGCGCCACCAGCACTTCTTCGGTGGTGCTGAGTGGCTGCCACCCCGTGGCACGAAGCCGATCATTGGCTACGACCCACGGATATCGCGACAATGGCACCGCCCCTTCCGGGCGCGGGCTGAGCGCCAACACCGGGCGGACGATGGTTCTGACGACGGTCGACACCACCTCCCACACCGCTCCGGTAGCGGGCACCGAAAACGGAACACCCATCAACGGAGGGGCGTCTTCGCCGCGAAGCCAACGGTCGGGTGCCACGTTGAAGGTACCGTCGAGGCGTTGTTGCACCGAATGGACGACCGCTGACGCGACGTCGTCCACATGCACAAACTGCAATGGCGGCAGCGTTGACAACAGTTGATCAACCCGCGATGGGTACACCGCGTGTGCCAGCCAGCCTCCAGTACCAGAAGCAGAGGGCGAAACGGCAGGTCGCAAGATAGTCACGGTGCGGCCAGGGCGGGCGTCGCGCCATTCATGCGCCAACTGTTCTACCTCTAACCGAGACGCTGCGAAGGCGAACCCAGGGTTTGGTTTGGGCTCGTGCGCCTCCGTCATCGGCACCGGGTTATCCGGCCACGCTCCGTACACAACGGCGCTCGACATCACGACAAGGTGCGTAATGTCGGCCCGTGATGCCGCCGCCAACACCACCTGAGTGAGTTCGGCATCTCGATGAAGATCGGGTTCGCCTTGCCCCCGATTGTTTGCACGGCTGCTTTCACTGGCGAGATGAACCAGCACCTCACAGTTGCCGATCAGGGGAACCAAATCGGTTTTCGACAGATCAGCAACAAAGTTCTGAAATCGCGAATCGGCACGAATATCGGCGCAAATAGCTGAGGTCGGGTCTGGAGGGATCACATCCAACCCGACGACTCGCGTCACGTCGGGCGTTTCCATCAACACCTGCAACAGGCGTTGTCCAAGTCTCCCTTGAGAACCGGTGATTGCTAGCCCCTGCACTTCTCTACGATGCCATGTTGTCGTCTACTTGCGTGCACACGCGAGGAATCTCACAGGTCGCTTCACGTATGTCCACCAACAATCCTCCAGATAACTCACCGTCAGACGACGAGCTTCCACCTGATCCGTTCGCCGACGGCGACCCGTTTGACCCCACGACGGTCACGCCGAGTGGCGTTCGAGCTGCAGGTACCGACGATTCGGCGGCTGCCGATCCGGCGCGAGCCTTCGCCGGTTTGGGTTCGCTCTTTGGTCCAATGATGGGCGACCTCTCCAAAATGTTCGCCCAACAACAGCAGTCAGCTTGGGAACAGGCCCGCCAGTTCGCGCTCCTGCGCGCCGCCGGTGATGGTGACACCGGCCCAACCCCAGATCTCCCGGTT
The DNA here is from genome assembly GCA_031376865.1 of Acidimicrobiia bacterium. Classification (GTDB taxonomy): domain Bacteria; phylum Actinomycetota; class Acidimicrobiia; order Acidimicrobiales; family JANYDT01; genus JANNBN01. The sequence goes on from JANMEI010000854.1 coordinate 4,503, forward strand.
GCACCGCTCGATCGGATTCGGCTCGAAGAGTTGGTCGCCATTGTCGAACGACACATCAGCGCAGTAACTGGGTTAGAACTTGCCGGCCCCAAGGGCCTCAAAGTCAACGCAGTCAACCGGGCCCAATGGGCAGCAGACTTTCTTGATCAGCACCGAGGTGTGTTGGAGCCCGCGATTCGACAAACTGGGTCAACCGAGAAACCGTTGGGATCAGATTCCAACGAGGTGTCCAACAGCGGCGCTCCTGATGCGTTGATCGCCAACATGATGGGCCTCGTTGGACCGGCGTTGGTATCGATGCAGATTGGGGCGATGGCCGGGCAATTGTCGCATCGATATCTCGCATCGGGCGATCTCCCGCTGCCCCGCTCGCATCCCGACCGACTCACGTTCGTTCCCGGAAACATTGATCGGTTTGCGGCGGACTGGAGTTTGCCGATTGATTCCTTACGTGTACGTGTTGCCGTCGATGAAATCGCTTTGCACAGCGTTACTCGTGTTGTGCACGTTCGTGATCGGCTCAACGAGTTGATGGTTACCCACGTCGGCGGATTCCGGGTCGATACCGAAGCCCTGATGGAACGCTTTGCTGATCTCGGCAGCCTGGACCCTGAATCGATGCAGGAGCAGATCGGCTCGTTGTCCTCGATGTCGGGTGGGACGACCTCTCCTCAGCAGCAGCGTGCCGCGTCGGAACTGCGACGTCTACACGGGCTCATCCGTGGATTTGTTGATCACGTCGGCAACGTCGTTGGGACGCAGTTGCTTGGTGGCGACCAACGAATCGTGGAGGCACTTCGACGTCGCCGATTTCAGAGTGACGATGCAACGGAGATGCTCGGCGCGCTCGTTGGTCTGCAGCTCACTGAAGAGCAACAACAACAGAGCAACGCATTTGTTGTTGGAGTGGTTGATCGTCTGGGCGATCAAGCCACCACCGTGTTGGCATCGATGTGGGAGTCGATGAGTCGCCTTCCGACCGAAGCCGAATTGGCTGCCCCCGGACTGTGGCTCGCTCGCCTCGAGTTTGCCTAGTTTCTCTTTTACTTCTGAGCGGTCCAGATCTTCACTACTTTCGTGAGTCTGGTTTGCGGGTCGAGCCCCGGATACTTGTATGCCGTCGGGGCCACCTGCGGAAGGACAGAGTCGATGTTGCATAGTGCAACCGCGGCAAACCGCTTGCTGGGCACAACCTCAAAATCACTGGTGAAGCCGTACCAACTGCCGGCATGACGAATTAACTGTTCTCCGTTCACGGTGGAAATGAACAGTCCGCTGCCGTAACGGATGCCGGGCTCGTTGGTGGACACCGCTCCGGGCGCAGTCATTGCTCGTTGCAGCGTTGCCCCCAGACGTGACCCTGATGAC
>JANMEI010000885.1:0-4185 GCA_031376865.1 Acidimicrobiia bacterium
GTTCTTTGGCGAAACCGACGAAGGGGTCAACGCCAAGGTCAAGGCCATTCTGAAGCACGGGATGACGCCCATCATGTGTGTGGGTGAAACGCTCGAACAACGAGAGGCAGGCGAAGCCGAAGCGCTGGTTCGGGCACAAGTTGTCGCTGGCCTGATGAAGATCAAAGCGGAAGATGTTGCCAAACTCGTCATCGCGTACGAGCCAATCTGGGCGATCGGCACCGGCAAAACGGCAACCCCTGAAGATGCTCAGGTGATGTGTGCCGCTGTTCGTGCACAAGTCATCGATACCTTTGGGGCCGAAACTGCGCTGCGTGTTCGCATTCAATACGGCGGATCCGCGAAAGCTGGCAACGCTGCAGAGTTGATGGCGCAACCCGACATCGACGGATTACTCGTCGGTGGTGCAAGCCTGGACCCTGACGAGTTTGCCAAGATCGTCACTGCATCACACCCCGCGTAGCGGTGTTTTTGCAGGTCAAGTGCTAGATCCACTGGTTAACGCGAGTTATGGCGATTTTGTAAATTCAGTGCCGTTCGTCACCAGTCTGTGCTAGCTGCCTGCTAGCTTTGACCGCCAATTGCAGTGTCGTGTGGGTACCTGACCCAGACGACATCCACCACTGTCAGGGAGAGACAACACATATGTTTAAATCCGTAACCTCGCGGGCGTTGGTCGTCGGGCTGGTAGGCGTCGTTGCCTTCTCGGGCACCGCTACTGCCGCTAGCAAAAAGAAGACCACCACCAAGAAGAAGCCAACTACCAAGGCGGCTCCCACCACAAAGCCGACCAGCACGGTTGCGCCTTCCACGGCAGCGGCAGCAGCAAGCGCTTCGTGTTCCAAGTCCGGCGGAACATTCCGTGACGGCTGGAACTTCGCTGCTTCCGACTCCACCCATTACGATCCAGGCTTGAACACCGAGCTCATCGGTGCCCAGATCAACAACATGATGTTCGACGGCCTAACCCGTGTAAATGCCCTCACTGGCAAACTTCAGGCCGACGTTGCCGAGTCGTTCTCGTCAAACGCTGCAGGAACCGTGTGGACATTTAAGATCCGCAAGGGCGTCAAGTTCAGCAACGGTGAAGACGTTCTTCCGTCGACGTTCAAGAAGTCGTGGGACCGTAACGTTGCTCCGTCCTTCGGTTCGGAATACGCATCGCTCGCCAACATCATTGACGGCTACGACGCAGTGGCTAGTGGCAAGGCAAAGGAAATGAACGTCGACGCGAACGACGCTTCGATGACCCTCACGGTCAACCTGGCCAAGCCCTACGGCTTGTTCCCCAACATAGTCACCCACAACCTGTTCTTCCCACTTCCAAAGCAAGCAATGGAGCTCGGAGCTGATTGGGAAACCAAGGGAACCCTCATCGGTAATGGTGCGTTCAAGCTCGAGAAGCGTGTTGCCGATCAGTCAGCTCGACTGGTTCGTAACGACACCTACTTCGGTGGCATCTACGGCGGCAAGGCGTGCCTCGATGCTGTCGAGATGAAGGTCTCCAAAGATTCTTTGGTTGCATACAACGACTTCCTCGCCGGTAACACCGACGGTGGACCAATCCCCGTAGGCAAGTGGCGTGAAGCCACCTCCAAGTTCGGCGACAAAGCCGCTCCTCCTACGTTGTCCATCAACTACCTCGGCTTCAACTGGAACGACAAGACGGTTGGCGGCTTCGCCAACACCAAGTTGCGTCAAGCCATCCAGGCCTCGCTCGATCGGGACACCATCAACGAGGTGCTCAACCAGGGTTCGGCTTCTGTGGCACTCGGTTTCACCCCTCCAGGTATCTCGGGTTACAAGGCCGGCTTGTCAAAGCAGCCAGCGAACTCCAAGGCCGACAAGGCCCTTGCCAAGAAGCTGTATGACGAATGGGCACAGGGCAAGCCAACACCAAAGATCGAGTACCACTTCCGTAACAACTCCGGTCCCGTGGCATTCGCTCAGTTGATGCAGGCTCAGGTCAAAGAAGCGATTGGCCTCGAAATCACCTTGAAGCCAGAAGTTCCTCGTGGCTATTTCTCCCGTGTCAACGCCGAGAACTACCAGATGTTTGCCAGTGGATGGATCTTTGATTACAACGGCTACGACAACGGCATGAACGAACTGTTCGCCACCAATGACGAAGTCTCCAACAATTCTGTTGACTTCTCGGTCGCCGAGTTCGACAAGCTCACGGCCGCCGCCAAATCGGAACCTAACGACGCCAAGTCGGCTGCACTGTTTAACCAGAGCGAAACACTCTTGCTCGACACATCCATCGTCATCCCGACGTTCCACAACCGCAGCCAAAACGTCATCAACGACAAGGTTGGCACATACCCAGTCACGGCATTCGGCTTCGTCGAATTCCAACTGGTGACAATGAAGTAGTTCAAGTTGCCGGGGTCCCAGTTCTACTGGGACCCCCTTTCTTGTTTTTTGGTTGATCTATATGGGCTCTTACATCCTTCGCCGTCTTGGTCTCACCCTCATCGTGATTTGGGGTGCTTTGACGATCACCTTCCTGCTTTTTGTGGCGACTCCCGGAAGCGTGCTCGACCAACTTGGAGGCGGTAACAGAGCAGTCGATGAGCAGGTGAAAGAGAACATCACGAAGAATTTGGGTCTCGACAAGTCACTTCCCGAACAGTACGTAAAGTTCTTTGGTAACGCCCTTCGGTGGGATCTCGGAGAAGGAATCGCTTCGCCAAACACCGGCCGCTCCGTCAACGAGATTTTGGGCGAACGGCTCCCCAACAGTTTGCGGTTGGCATTCTGGGGCATTTTGATCGAAGCATTTTTTGGCATTTTGATTGGCGTCGTGTCGGCGGTGAAACGCAACACCCCAATCGACTATCTCAGTAGTTTTGGTGCACTGGCATTGTCTGGACTCCCAGTCTTTGTGTTGGGAATCCTGCTGCAGTTTTTGCTTGGCGTGAAGTTCAACCAGTGGAACTTTCCCGCCTGGGCACGATTCCCGATTCAAGGGATCCCGTCTGAGTGGTGGGGTCCCATTCCAGTTTCCAGCGACTGGAAGAAGGTTATTCTTCCGGCCTTTGTGATCGCCAGCGTCAGTACCGGCGTATTGACCCGGATCTCTCGAAGCTCCTTGCTGGAGGTTCTGCGCGCAGATTATATGCGTACAGCCAAAGCAAAAGGCCTCTCCAATCGTCGAGTCATCATCAAACACGGTTTGCGAAACTCCTTGATTCCCGTCGTCACCACCCTTGGAATTGATCTTGGTGTTGCCTTCGGCGTTGCACCGCTCACCGAGACCGTGTTCAACTGGCCCGGCCTCGGGTCGGCAATCATTGGCGCAGCCACGAGCGAAGACATTGGGGTTGCCCTTGGCCTGTTGATTCCGGTCGTGTTGGCGGTCTCGCTGCTCGCACTCATGGTGGACATCATGTACGGCTTCTTAGATCCCCGAGTTCGTGTCGACGGAGGTAATTCATGAACGCCGCAGACCCATCACCAATCGACCTCACCTCGGCCGGCGAGGCGCTCACCGTCGATGCCTTCAACCCCCGCCGCGATGCGTGGAAGCGATTTCGCCGCAACAAAGTCGCGATGGTGGGAACCACCTGGGCGTTGTTCATCTCGTTTATTGCGGTTGCGACGGTCATCCCGGGCCTCGGATCGTGGATTCAACGAGTCAGTCCTACCAAGATCGACCTCACACTGCGCTCCGATGGAAAGCTTGGCTGCACCCTTGAAGGGCCATCGAAAGCGCATTGGTTGGGATGCGATTTGTTGGGGCGTGACCTCTGGAGCAGGATCCTCAACGGTGCTCGGATCTCGATGGCCATCGCGTTAGCGACCATTATCGTTTCGCTCCTGTTTGCTATCACCCTGGGAGCCATCTCGGGATATCTGGGTGGTGTATCGGATGCAATTATCATGCGGATCGCCGACATCTTCTCGGCTGTTCCGTATTTCGCCGTAGTACTGGCGTTCACCTCCACCTTCGGCAACAGCATCGTTCCCCTCGCAGCGGCCATTGTGACCATCGGCTGGATGGGCAGCGCACGTCTGTTTCGAGCAAGCGTCCTTCAGACGAAAAACTTGGACTACATCGAGGCAGCACGCGCATCAGGTTTGTCGACGTCACAAATCATTCGTCGACACATCACCCCTAACGCGATTCAACCGATTGTGTCCACTCTCGGCGCATCAATTGGCGGAGCAATCCTCAGCGAA
>JANMEI010000755.1:0-3517 GCA_031376865.1 Acidimicrobiia bacterium
AGTTGCCGGGGTTGATTGCCGCGTCGGTTTGGATGAGTCCTTCGAGGCTGACGTCTTGATCACTGATGTCACGATCGAGGGCAGACACAATGCCACTCGTCACGGTGGGGCCACCTTCCAACGCCAATGCGTTTCCGATGGCAACCACCTGATCGCCAATTTGCAGTGCACTTGACTTGCCCAGCCGAGCCGCCTTCAAGTTGGTGACACCCTGCACCTTGACCAGGGCAACATCGTTCGATGGAATCGAGCCGATCAAGATTGCGTCCTTCACACTTCGGTCAGAGAAGGTGACCTTGATCGATGTCGCGCCACGCACCACGTGTGCGTTAGTCAGCACGAGCCCATCGGAGGAGATCACGACGCCGGAACCGGCGCCTTCTGATGGATCAATCCCGAACCCGTTTTGCGCATCGAATCCTTTGGTATTGATCGATACAACGGCAGGGGCCACCGACTCGAACGCAGACTTGATGGCGTTAGCCGAGTTGTTGATCTCACCGAAAGCGACCTGCGGCAAGGTGTCTGAGGCAACGCTGGTTGGTTGCGCAGCAACCGCCGAAGTGGTGACCGGCGTGGAGTTTTTGTCTTTGGTCGCAATAAATGCCGCGGTACTGCCTGCACCCGATAGGAGCGCGCCGATGAGACCACCAACCAGCGCCGGCTTGGCCCAACTTTGTTTTTTTGGCTTGTCGCTTTTGAGGTCGGACTTCGCTCCGGACTTCGTATCTGATTTACTGCTCGTCGCCGTTCCTTGGACCGGATCACCGGAGGAGGTCGACGAAGTCAGGAGCGAAGTGCTTGGCGTCGTCGGGTTCGCAAATGATTCAAACGGACCAAACCCAGAGGCCGGTTTTGCCGGGGCGGCCGAGTTACCGATCGGAGGGACTGGTGGGATCGGGGCAACAGGAACCCATGCGGCCGGTTGAAATGACGAATCGGCGGGCACAGAACTTGACTGCGGGATCGACCCGGTGCTCGGCTGCGAGGCCGTTGCTAACGGGAGGGCATCATCGCCAAACGGCCGCCAACGACCATGATCTGTCTGGTTTGAAGCTCCACTGTCGCGACGAAGCGACCAGGCGTCAACCGGCTCGACGTCAACCGGCACAACATCAACCGGCGCAACATCAACCTGCACAACATCGGGAGGAGATGCAAGATCGGCACTTGACCACAACGACTCCGTTGAATCGGGCATCTCGTTTTCAAACGGGGACGCCTCGTTTGACCCGTCGGCAGCGATGGGGCGTTCGTCAAATGGATTTGGGTTCATTGAGTCAGACATTCGATCGGCCATGATGCCAGCTCATCAGGACTGCAGTGAGAGTTCCATGAAGCTCACCCTTACTCTGTTCATGCATTTCTCAGTTTCTCCCTAACTCAACGGCACGAAACAGCACGGAATTGAGCATTTCTTCGGTCAATGTTCCCGTGAAGGTGTTTTGCTGTGACGGATGATACGAACACACAATGGTGCCCGGGTAACCATTTGGCAGGTGTGACGCGGCTTCAACGCCGTGGCCAAACTTCGGACGAGGCCGCACCCCGAGGTGAGTGGCGATTGCTTGATACGCAAAATTGCCGAGCGCCACGATCACCTTGAGTTCGGTCAACGCTTGCAGTTCGCGTTGCAAAAACGGCGCGCATTCGTCGCGTTCTTCGGGTGTCGGAGCATTCGCCGGCGGGGCGCATCGAACTGCCGCTCCGACCCGGCAGCCGGTCAATTCCAGTCCGTCGTTGATGTCGACGCTGGTGGACTGATTGGCCAGCCCCACGTGATGCAGCGCCTTGAACAGCCAATCGCCGGATCGGTCACCGGTGAAGACGCGCCCGGTGCGGTTGGCGCCGTGTGCGGCGGGAGCGAGGCCCATGATCAGCACCGACGCGTTGGCGGGCCCGAATCCGGGCACCGCCCGCCCCCAGTAGGTGTCGTTGCGATAGGACGCCCGCTTTTCCTCGGCCACGTGTTCTCGCCACGCCACCAAGCGTGGGCAGGCGCGACAGTCGACGATGTCATCGTCAAGTTGTTGCATCAGAAGTTCCGCGCTGATCGCCATTCGTTCCAGTTGATCACCGATGTGCGTGCACCTCCAAACCCCACCACCGCGCGCGTGAAACATACGTTTTCCGCGCGTGGAACGTTTGAACTGGTCTCAAACCTGCTTTCACATGTTTGACGCGCGCGATGTGGGCTTTCGCCTAACCACCGTTGGTGGGATACCGTGCAGGGGTCATGGTCGCTCGAAAAGCTGCAAAAGCTCATAAACCCTCGCCACATACGTTGGTGCTGATGGTTCGCCATGGGCGCACCCCTACCACCGGCAAGGTGTTACCGGGCCGGGCCAAGGGTCTGCACCTGTCAGCTGAAGGACAGGCCGAAGCCGTTGCGGTGGCCGAGCGGCTGGCTGGCATCAAGGTTGACGCCATCTACGCCTCGCCATTAGAACGAGCTCGCGAGACGGCAGCCCCGTTTGCGACGGCATCCAAGATGCGTGTCATCCAGCACAAGGGTTTGTTGGAATGCGAGTTTGGCGAGTGGACCGGCAAGAACCTGGCCGATCTGTACAAGTTGCCCGAATGGTCAACGGTGCAGAAGTACCCCAGCGGCTTTCGTTTCCCCGGAGGCGAATCGTTTACCGAGATGCAGGCCCGCATGACCGGCGCCATTGCTGATCTGGTGGCCAAGCATCATGGTGGTGTGGTCGCGTGTTTTAGCCATGCTGATCCCATTAAGGCCGCGGTTGCTCATGCCCTTGGCACGCATCTCGATCTGTTTCAGCGAATTTCCATTTCGACTTGTTCCGTAACTGCCATCGCATACGGTCCTTCGGGGCCTAACGTGTTAACTGTCAACGAGACAGGCAACCTGTCAGCCCTCAAGCCATCGTAAGAGGACGCAAGCCCATGAGCGATTCCTTTGAACTCACCAACGTCGATCTGTTCACCGCTTCAGCGGTGGGCATTCCCGGCGCGCGTACCTTCTTTTTGCAGATCGTTGGCGATGGCACATCGGTGTCGTTCAAGTGCGAAAAGCAACACGTCGAGGCGTTAGCTACTGCGCTGGCCAGTTTGCTTGGCGACCTGCCCCCGGTCGAGCCAGCGAAGCCGGTTGTCAGCGCACCTGAACCGGTTCGCCCGGTGTGGACGGTTGGGTCTATTGCGTTGGGTCTTGATGGGCCCGATTCCAAGATTGTGGTGGTGCTCGAAGAGTTTGATCAGGAAGAAGATGGCGCCAAGGCACGCTTTGGCATGAGCTTGGAACAGGCTCGTGCGTTTGTTGATCAGGGCACCGAGTTGGTCGGGGCAGGCCGCCCGGGTTGCATGTTGTGTGGTTCGCCGATTGATTTGCTCGGCTATCACTGCAACTGCTTTAACTAAGCGTACGTATCGTTCTCGTGGCTTCGCAACCTGTTAGCACTCTTGATCATCTGCGCGCTGTTGAACGCCTGTTGGGCGATCCATTGCGCATCGAGGGGCGCATGCCGTGGAGTTCTAACGCCACGTTTTTGGTGAC
>JANMEI010000763.1:0-3627 GCA_031376865.1 Acidimicrobiia bacterium
AGCGGTGTCGTTATGGGTCAGACCAACCTTACGTAGCAGATCGTCGCTGATCGATCGGTAGCGATACCGTCCGTTAATGACCGCATCGACCTTGGACTCGTAACCATCGTGTTGGGGCTGGGTTTGGTACTTCGACACCAGCGCCGCTGCTTGCGGGGGCGCGCCTCGCAACCAATCAACCAATGCGGCACGCGGGTCAGCGGCGCACACGACGATCGACGCCCCGATCGAGTCTCCATCGGTAGTACGTACACCTACTACGTTGTCGCCCTCACAGATGATTTGGTCTACCCGGGTGCTGCACCGGATAACGCCACCGGCCGCCAGGAATGCTTTCTCTAATGCATCAGGAAGCGCACCACTGCCGCCAACGGGACGGCCCGACAACACCGCATGGCGCAACGCATAGGTCATCGCCCCCAGCCCCGTTCCGCCAAACTCGGGCGACAGACCCCACACCACTGGCCCGGTGGTGATCGCTGCACCGCGAAGCGCTTCGGCCGTAAAGAACGATCGCATCACATCGCCAACGCTCTTCTTTGACCACCTCAAGATATTCACCGCGCCCGCCGGATGCTTCGCCACCTTGGTGGAGATCGAACCGGGGGTTGGCGTGGCGTTGGCAACGTCCAGCACGGTTTTGACAATCGGGAGGGCAGCTTTCACATACCGCCGATAGTTGTCGGCCTCGCCCGGGTACGTGTGTCGAAGGCCATCAATTGTCCGTTCGAGATCATGAAACAAGAACCAGGCTGGACCACCATCCCAATGGACGTTGACTTGTGACAGGTGCGAGTCAACATAGCGAAGGCCAAATGTGGCCAAATCCAATTCCTCGGCAATTGGTGTGCTGCGAATCATGGTGTGATCGCAGTTACAAATGTTGAACCGGGCCCCATCTAAAGCAGTTTCGGTGGCCGCATTTCCACCTAACGACGACCGGGCCTCGAGGATAGTTACGGACAATCCAGCCTTGGCCAAATACGTCGCGCAAATCAACCCGTTGTGCCCGCCTCCAATAATCACCACGCCAGCGTCAGACATAATCCCATGATTGTGTCACTGACAGAGGGTCAACCGCGATTCGGGTCCAGCTGATCTTCCTGCATTACTTGTAACTTGGACGAATGGACTCAAGGTTTCTTGCTGATCACGCCGCTCATAGCTTGGTTGAGCGGCTCACTCCCGACAGCATTGTCATCCAGCCATTGGGCGCCATCGAAGCTCACGGTCCTCACCTCCCCCTCTCGACTGACTTGGTGCTGGCTGATGCAACCACCACTGCGGCCGTGGCAGCGCACGGTGACGCACTCGACCTTTGGCAGCTGCCAAGCCTTGCCTACACAAAGTCCAACGAGCACGCCTGGGCGCCCGGAACGTTTTGGCTGTCCGCCACCACGATGCTCGCCATTCTCGATGATCTCGCTCGGTCCCTCACGTTAACTGCGGCCAAAACTCTGGTGTTTGTCAACGCCCATGGTGGCAACTCGGCCCTGTTGCAAGTAGCACTTCGAGACATCCGGCTGAAATACGGCATCCGCACGTTCCTGTTGCATCCCTGGATGGCGACTGACAAGGGCAACGAGATGGGAATGAGCATCCACGCTGGCCACGACGAAACCTCGTTGATGATGCATGTGCAACCTGAGTTGGTCGATCTCAGCAAGTCTGTCCGCCGGGTGCCGGAACACTTGGCCGACAACAAGCATGTTCGTTTCGGAGGAAGCGTCGCCTTCGGGTGGCTGTCGAATGACTTTGACCACCCCGATCATGTCCCGGCGGGCCAACTTCCGCTCGGCATAATCGGGGATCCAACCGGCGCAAACGCCGCACACGGCAAGGTGTGCTTCGATCAGATTGTTGCCACCATGGGTGACCAATTGGAAGAGGTCAGGACATTCGACCCCAGAATCAGATGAGAAGGGCTCCGATCGACGAACCAGTGAAACTGAACTTCGCGTCAGTGCACCCACATTCAGCGTTCGCGCCATGAGTGAACGTGTGTCAGCAACGGGTGGTATTTGGCATCTAGCCCTAGGAGTGTTCGATCGATGCCGCTACGATGTGATATCCCCGGACGGTTGGCTCCCATGAATTTCCCAGACAGCACGCGCACGTCGATATCGCCAACCTTGCGATGGGGGTCTGTCCTTGGTTTGTCGCTGTTGGTGGTCGCCGCCGGAGCAGCGCTCGTGGATTCCCGGGCTGGAAACGGTCGAGTGCAGCGGAATGTGTTTGTTGCCGGCGAACAGGTTGGACGCCTCAACGCAACCGAGGTAGACGCCTTCATCGATCGTTTAGAAGGTCGATACCGAACGATGTCTGTCGGCATTGTTCCGCCTCAAGGCGCCTTCAACGTCAGCGGAGCCGATTTAGGGATAGGCGTACGACGAGAGCGGCTTCGCAGCGAGTTGTTGCGCATAGGCCATCAGGGTGGTTCAGGTGCCCGGATCAAGTCGTATCTCGGATCGTTCTTTGGTGCAACAACCATTGATGTTCCCGTGACAGTTGACCCGACCGCGGTCGCTGCCACCATCCGTGAAAACGACAAGGTTGAAGGTCAGCAACCGATCGACCCCAAACTGGTGGTCAAAGCCGACAAGTTTGTGATCGAGCCGGGGAAACCAGGCAAAGGCATTTCGGCATCGGTCGTTTCGGCCACCTTGGAGCAGCGCCTCAACAACGGGCCGAACGATTTTCAGATTCCGGTCGAGCGTGTCACGTTGCCTTCTCGTTACACCGATGCTGAATTGCGCAATCTGCTCGACAAGGCAGTATCGCTGACATCTAAACCCCTGCCTGTTCGAGTTGACGGTAAAGAAATCACCCTTCAACCAAAACAACTTCGTCGGCTCGTTACGCCCACAATCGCCGATGGTCAAGTGACACTGGCGCTCGATGGCGAGCAGACGCTTGCCGCCGTGTTGAAGGGCGTCGGCAAAGTTGGTCAGCCAGCCAAGAATGCTCGGCTGCAGGTAAACGGTGACGGTACCGTTACCGCCGTGCCAGCCGAAAAGGGGCGAAAGTGCTGTACCGACGATGCTGCCGATCGGCTGAACGCCGCATTGGGTACCGGCACCGGTGACCTCGTTGAGTTGGCCATGATCGATGTGGAACCCAAGGTCTCAACCGAACAAATTCAGTCGCTTGGCGTGAAGGAACTTATTGGGACGTTCACCACCAAACATGCACCCGGCGAAGTGCGGGTGAAAAACATCCATCACATTTCGGACCTCCTGCGTGGCATCGTGATCCAACCGGGTGACACCTTTTCTGTCAACGACACGATCGGGCCGCGAACTGCTGCCAATGGTTTCTTCAAGGCGCACGTGATTGAAGATGGTGTGTACACAGAGAACTTTGGTGGTGGCATCAGCCAATTCGCAACCACCATGTTTAACGCGTCGTTCTTTGCCGGGCTTGATCTGGTGGAGTATCAGTCGCACTCGCTGTACATCAAGCGCTATCCGTATGGTCGCGAAGCAACGCTTTCCTTCCCGAACCCCGACTTGAAGATCCGCAACAACACTCCCTATGGCGTGTTGATCTGGCCGGTCTACACCGATCGATCGATCACCATCAACCTGTATTCGACCAAGTGGGTCAAAGGCGAAGTTGTTGATCAGG
>JANMEI010000767.1:0-3001 GCA_031376865.1 Acidimicrobiia bacterium
CGTTGGTTGAATTACTTGACGAGTGGATGCCGATCGTCGCCGGTTCCGAAATTCAAGACGATCCCTATGAACCGGTTAGTCGCCACGCCAAGGATCTGATCGCAGAGAAGGGTGACGCGACGCCCATCACCTGGATGCATCGGTCCGATCGTTTCGGCGAAAAGTTGGCGACGCCCGATACGTCCATTGCCGACCTCATTGGCGAGGTTGACCCAATCAAGGTGGCCGAAGGTCGGTACTTATCCGATGAACTGACATTGCACTACGGGCTGGTGCCTCGCACCAATCGAGGCATCTTTGCCATCAACGAGTTGCCCGACCTTGCAGAGCGTATTCAAGTGGGTCTGCTCAACGTGCTCGAAGAGCGAGATGTACAGATTCGTGGGTACAAGATTCGCCTCCCGCTCGATGTGATGCTGGTCGCTTCTGCCAACCCCGAGGACTACACCAACCGCGGTCGAATCATCACGCCGCTGAAGGATCGCTTCGGCGCACAAATTCGCACGCATTACCCGCTCGACATCAGCACTGAGCTCGCGGTCGTACATCAAGAGGCGCGCGATGTGACAGTGCCCGCCGGCATGTCTGTCACCGTTCCGGACTATATGGCCGAGATTGTGGCGACGTTTTCGCAATTGGCCCGACAAAGCCCGCAGATCAGCCAGCGTTCAGGCGTGTCTGTGCGGCTATCGGTTGCCAACTACGAGACCATGGTGGCCGCCTCATTGCGTCGAGCGTTGCGGGGCAAAGAAAACGAGGCCGTGCCTCGCGTCAGTGATCTCGAATCGCTGGCCGCATCAACCCAAGGTAAGGTCGAGATCGAAGCCCTCGACGAGCGCGAAGGCAACGTGATCGACAGGTTGTTGAAAGCAAGTGTGCTGACGGTGTTCAAAGACCGTTGCCGAATCGAAGAACTGCGCAACGCAATTCAAGGTTTCGATGGTGGCATGGTTGTGCATACCGGGGAAGATCTTGCATCGAATGATCTGGTGGGCGTGCTCACCAACCCTGATGCTGAAGGTATTCGCGATGCGGTGTACAAATTGGTTGGTGCCGATGCCACGATTCCCGTGAAGGCCAGCGCTGTCGAGTTTGTGTTGGAAGGGCTGCATCTCTCGAAGCGGCTGAACAAAGATGCAGCTGGTTCAAAGGCTACCTACCGAGCCCGCTAATGGAAAGAAGGCGGTTCCGCAGTTTTGCCGGCTGCGCGGCGAGTGTTGTTGCGCTGCTCATTAGTGTGGTGGGTTCGGCCGGTCCTGCGCAATCTGTTGCGGCCGGTCCGAGCACGTTCGAGGGAGTGGTTGGCAAGGCCAAAGTAGTCATGCTGATCGATACCAAGACATGGAAGGGCGCGTACTTTTATCTGACTTCGGGGCTTGACATTCCGTTGAGCGGTTCGCCGAGTGGACTCAACGAAGTTGACCCCAACTGGCTTGCCAACTCAGAGGGGAAAGTGACGGGCCAGTTCCAGGGGAAGTTGTCATCCGATGGGACGAAGTACGAAGGGACATGGGTTTCGAAAGTCAGCAGTGCCAAGTCGCCGTTTCTGTTGAATCGAACGGGTAACGGCACCCCTGGCAGCAACCAAAAGGCGACGGTCACTGCCAAGATCACAACCGTGAAACCTTCGGGTAGTGCCGTGAACGGCGATGCAAACTATCGACTTCCACTGGTGTCAGGAGTTGCGCCTGGTTGGATAGGAACCCGCATCAGCGGCAGGGCGACTGCGCTTGCGTTTTACGATCAGACGCTCAACCAAACAATTGCCGAGTACAAAAAGAATGGCTACGGGGTTACCTCGGTCAACTACGAAGTTCCGTATAACGACAAGGGGATTTTGAACCTCACGATCCTCACCGAGACGTCGCAGGCGTACCCAGATCACTTCGAGCATTATGCATTGTTTGATCTGCGCAACGGTGCGTTGCTCACGGCCGACGATCTGTGGACCAAAGCATCGAAGCCTCGACTTGTTGCACTCCTACAAAAACAGTTGGATGGCAACATCGCCGAAGAGGTTGCCGATCCCGATTCTGATCTTACGGCCGAGATGTTGAAAGACAGTGGCAACACGAAAGTCAACGACGAAACACTGCAGTCGATCACGATTCAGAAACAAGGTGTGGTGTTCACCCATCAGTTCAACTTTCCTCACGCCATCGAAGCAGCCGAACCAAGTGGCACGTTGTCATTAATGTGGCCAGAACTCAAACCGTTTAGGTCACCCACTACCTCCTTTGCTTCGGTTGGTTGACCTCGATGTTCGCCCGGCCGTTAGCAATCTGTGGTGCCGCACTGAGTTTGCTGATGGGCTCGTTGATCGTGAACAGCCCGGTCGAGGCAGCGTCAGCGAAACAACTCGCCAGCGCGAAACGGGCCAGCCGTTTGAAGTCCCGCAAAGCGCGGGCTGTAGCCAAAAAGAAGTGCGTCGACCCGTCCACGTCGGTTCTTCTTCCTACGTCGGTGCTTCCTCCCACTAGCGGGCCGCAACCAGTCACCGCGAGTCCGGTGCCGCTCGTGGGCAATTGCCAAATGTTCCCGGTCGACAACCCCTGGAATCAACGAGTCGACTCGTTTCCGGTCCATCCGCAAAGCGACACATGGGTCAGCACTCTTGGTCGTACGCGTACATTGCATCCTGATTTCGGTGGCCCGTATGGCATCCCGTTTGTTGTCGTTCCGGCTAGTCAAGCGAAGGTTCCAATTACGTTCACTGCCTATGGCGACGAGTCAGACCCGGGGCCATACCCGATCCCCTTGTCTGCCCCAATAGAAGGTGGGATTAACTCCGATGGCGACCGTCACGTGCTTGCCCTCCAGTCGGGGTCGTGCAAGCTGTTCGAGTTGGGCCGTGCTTTTCCCACGTCCACTGGGTGGAACGCCGACGTAGGCGTCGTATTTGATTTGTCGTCCAATGCGTTGCGACCTGAGCGATGGACCTCAGCCGATGCGGCGGGCTTGCCCATCCTTGCCGGTCTGGTTCGGTATGAAGACATCGCCG
>JANMEI010000270.1:0-1884 GCA_031376865.1 Acidimicrobiia bacterium
TTACCGTCGAGCCGATGATCGCCGTTGGCGACGGTTCTACCTACGACATCTGGCCAGATGGTTGGACGGCTGTCACCGGCGACAACAGCCTGACTGCTCAGTTCGAACACACGGTGCTGGTCACCCCTACCGGCGTCGAGATTCTGACCAAGATCTAAACCCGTTTGAAGGCGTGTTACCGTGTGCATCCCGCATTCGGGGCTTTAGCTCAGTTGGTAGAGCGCTTGCATGGCATGCAAGAGGCCAGGGGTTCGAATCCCCTAAGCTCCACTCGCACGAGGGACACCCCCGTGTTCGCCTCTGATTTAAGTTTCAGTGGACAATGGTCGATGACACGGACGTGTCCGGACGTTTACGACCTAGCCCATTCCCCCACCACGCTGCTGCGGTTCATCGCCTGCTCCTAGAGCACACCACGGCGAGTTTGGAACTTGATCACACGGGATCTGTCGCAGCCATGGAACCCGGAATCGGAGGACTTCTTGGCCTCCAGCCAGTTCGGGTCCTCGATCATCGATTTGTTGATCTGATCGTCGACGAGGACCGACAGATTGTGCAGCACCTGCTCGACACCGGCGATCAGACACACCCCAACCTGGCGATCCGTTTTCACCACGGCCGACGCACAGCACCAATCTCACTCGAAGCCACCCTGGTGAAACATGGCGCTGGCCACCGGATCGTGTTGGCCGATGTGTTGTCGTGGCGAATGGTTGAGCGCGGAGCCGCTGAGGTGCCCAACTTTGGCGATCCGGCCGACCACAGCAGCGCCTTTGTTTTGCGATTGGATCAGCAATGCCGACCCATGAAACTCAATCAGGCTTGGACACACCTTGCCGGCCCATCAGCCGCCGGTGACGGTCTTGAGTGGCTCAACACCTTTGACCTCTCCACCATGGACGCATTTCGCGACGCGCTTCCCGGAATGTGCAACGGATCGTCGTTTGGCTCGTCGGCCTACGTCCACGGTGTGGATGGACATGTTGACCGATTCACGATTGCCGCCTGTTCGTTACTGACCAGTGCTCGCGAGTTTTCGGGGTTCCTCGTGGTGGGATGCGCCGAACCACCGCTCAATGCCACTGAATCTCTACTCGTGAGCAACACCGTGAAATTTCGCGAGTCGCCAGCCATTACTCCCCCTCCCAAACCAGCTATACCCCTTGCCGCATCGATCTCCCCGGCGCTATCGCATGCCCTTGCGGCCGCCGTGTCTGAGGCTCAGTCGTCGAGCCACGCCGATGCAGGCGATACATCGCTTCTCTCCGGCGAAGTGGTCGAACCGACCAATGCCTCTTTCGCTGCCGAGCCTGATCCGATGACAAGATTGGCGATTGCAAGCGTGCTGGCCGCAGCGAGGAGCAACTTCTCGGGCTTTGCCGACGATGAACCGGGTCTGTTCGACGCACCATCGACTGCCGAGGAGATCCAATCGCTTATCGAGCCGATCCGGCTTGACCCCCATGCCAAAGCCGATTTGATTGATCATCTCGACGCTTACCATGAAGACGGAATGGATTCCGTGGTCACGGTTGCGTTGCTGTTCATCGATATTGCCAGCGACCCATCTCACGACGCCGCCAGCGATTCAGCATACGAACAACGGGTACTGGAACGTCGACTTCGCACAGCAGTGCGCGATCACGAGTATGCAGCGCCGCTTGACGGACAGGGCTTTGTGGTTGCCGCTCGCGGAACCTTCAGCCAAAACGATTTGGAAGCACTCGCGCTTCGACTTATCAGCCGTCTTGAGGCACCACTTCGTGGCTACGGATCTACCGGCGGACCAATCGTTTCGGTAACGGGAGTCTGCTCGGAGATCGGTGAAACTGACGAAGAGCTGCTGATCCGGGCCGAGTTTGCCCGTCACGAAACCGTGACCGA
>JANMEI010000824.1:0-3933 GCA_031376865.1 Acidimicrobiia bacterium
AGAGACCGATTCCTGCCCCGCCAATTTTCGAACCTTGGGGCCCGACTGGTGTTCTCCAATGGCGTGCTGTTTCTTGCCGGTGTGGCGAGCATCCTGATTGTGGTCTTCAACGGTGACATCTCAAAATTGATCCCGCTATACGCGTTCGGTGTGTTCACTGGTTTCACCCTCAGCCAAACCGGCATGGTTCGTCACCATCTCAAACACAAAGAGCCACGTTGGAAACTGGGAATCACGATCAATGCCATCGGCGCAGTGACCACCTGCATGATCGCCATCATCGTCGTGGCATCGAAGTTTGTGCAGGGAGCATGGATTCCGGCAGTTCTGATTCCAATCATGGTGGCCGGTTTCAGCGCCGTAGGTCGGCACTACGAAAAGTGTCAGACAGCCATTGCGGTTCCGGTTGGCTATCGATCACGCCGAGAAACCCACACCATGGTGGTGCTCGTTGGCAGCATCAACAAGGGAGTCATCCACGCCGTCAACTACGCGGTGTCGTTACGACCCGACCGCATTCTTGCCGTGTCGGTAGTGTCAACCGACGAAGAACGACAGCATCTTGAACAGCAGTGGAATGACTTCGACATGTCGATCGAGCTGCATACCCTCTACTCGCCGTATCGCGAACTGGCTGGCCCGATCACCGAGTTCATCGACGAGCTAGATCGTCAGTATGCAGACGATATCATTACCGTAGTTATCCCAGAGTTTGTCACTGCGTGGCGCACCCAATGGCTGCACAACCAGAGTGCTTTTGCGCTGAAGGCCAAGTTGCTCTACCGGCCGCACACCGCAGTGGTGTCCGTTCCGGTCCATCTGGATATCGAGCATCACACCACCACCGAAGACATACTCGAAGGGCGTCAACCGTGAGCGAACCCAACCGAGAACCTCAACAAAAAACGTCAAAGGGAACATCCATGGACGCAGTGATTGTTGGATGTGGACGGGTCGGCTCGACGTTGGCCCAACAGCTCCTTGCGACCGGGCATAGGGTGTGCGTCGTTGACCGCAAAGCGGATTCGTTTCGGCGCCTTGGCGATAATTACACCGGCAAGACTGTCGTCGGCGTGGGATTCGACCGCGAGGTGTTGGAAGCAGCGGGTGTGACTGAGACCACCGCTGTAGCGGCGGTCACCAGCGGCGACAACTCCAACATTCTCATTGCTCGTGTGGCACGAGAACAATTTGGCGCACAACGTGTTGTCGCCCGCATTTACGACCCGCAACGGGCCGCAGTGTACGGACGGTTGGGCATCAGCACCGTTGCCAGCGTTGCGTGGACAGTCGGACGGATCAAGGGTGATTTGTTTCCTGATGCTGGCCACTCGCTCTGGTCAGATCCTTCGGAAACGATCGACATTCACGAACTGCGGACACCGGCTGCCATCGCAGGGACGTCGATTGCAGAATTTGAAAAACAACACCAGGTACGGGTGGTGTCGCTCAGTCGAAACGGTGCCACAACGTTGGCCGACGGCTCCCTGCTTTTGCAACAGGACGACAACATTCATCTCGCCATTGTGCGAGGAACTCTATTGAACCTCGATGCTGTAGGAAAGGGACACTGATGTTGGTGCTCATTGCAGGAGGGGGCAGCGTTGGGCGTCATATGGCGAGTCGGCTGGCTGCGTCGGGCCATCAGATCCGCATTATCGATAACGATCTCAAAGTTGTCGAAACACGCAGTAAGCAAGCCGTGTTCGGGGTGACCTGGGTGTTTGGTGACGCGTGCGACGTCGGTGTTCTTGATAGCGCTGGTGCCCGCGAAGCTGATGTGTTCACCTCTGTTACCGGCGATGACGAAGACAACCTGGTGGTGTCGCTCTTGGCCAAGCAAGAGTTTGGTGTCCCGCGTGTGATTGCCCGGGTTAACAACCCACGCAACGAATGGCTGTTCACCGAGATGTGGGGTGTTGATATTGCAGTTTCGACCCCGCAGCTGCTGACGTCCCTCGTTGAAGAAGCTGTTTCGGTTGGAGCGCTCGTCAGATTGCTCTCACTGGAACGAGGCCGAGCAAACTTGGTTGAAGTCACGCTGACGACGGACTCCCCCGCGGTCGGAACTCGAATTTCAGAATCGCATCTCCCGCGTGAAGCAGCGGTGGTTGCCGTAATCCGGGCTGGACACGTCATTGTGCCATCGCCAGATCTTGTGCTCCTAGATGGCGACGAGACCATTGTGCTGTTGACCGGTTCAACTGAAGACGAAGACGCTTTGCGCATTGCGCTTGTAGGAGAGGAACACTGACATGGGACTACTCAACCGAATACGATCCAACACCACCCCGCAACAGTTGGCAGACCAGGAGCCAGAGGCAACCCCGATCAGCGATGTGGTTGCTCGTTCGCAAGTGACCGTTCGCGGAACAATCACCCGCATCAAGGCGATTCCAAAAAGCGGCATGCCATCGTTGGCTGTCACCATTGATGATGGCACTGCCACCGCTACAGCTATCTGGTCTGGGCGTCGAGCAATCGGCGGGGTCACCCTGGGTCGACGCCTCGACGTGACCGGCACCGCTGTCAGCTCGGCCAGAGGATTCGAGTTCTACAACCCGCTCTACACTCTCCGAGAATGATAGCGCCGAGCTAACATTCAGCGACTGCTCGCAACACCTCGGTCTGCTGAGCAAGGTCCAACCCGAACGCATGAAGCACCGCTGAGAATGCGCTGTTGGGTGAATCGGCTGTTACCGATGTGCCCGACGGGCCAGCCACCGTCTTGCCGCGGTGCCACGCGACTGCGCTATCGACGATCTCTAAGCCCCAACGTCGTTCAACGTAACCAAGCACTCCATGTTGGGACATCAACTCGGCGTATTCGATGACGCCGGCCGAGAGAAGATCGAACCCAGTCATCAGTACACTTACTGGTTGCCGGGTGAGGTCATCGATGTCGACCATCCACTGTGGTGTCATCCTGACGAGCGCCATCCCATGAGGAAGCGACACCACTTCCCGATTAAATCGATTCGCCGTTTCGTCAGCAGCCACGAAACCCTGAACATTTCCTCCGATGCGCAGCATCTCAGTAGATCGTCAACTCGCCCGTGACTTCGTCGATTCGCTCCGCTAGGTCGGGGCCAATCGCTAATGCGGTTCGGGTGGGAATTCCAGCAAATTCCGTGCGTCCACTGTCAGTAATTAAGTGAGAACGCAATCCGAGCCGCAGGGCATGCTCGTGCAAGGCCACCAATTCCTCGTCGGTTTGCACCTGCAACGTCACCTTGCGAAACGACCCGGTGATCCACGCCAACGCCACCGAATCGAGCGTGACGGTCGAGACCCCCGTCGCTCGGTCGGCCGCATCAGAAACGGCAAAGGCGAGCCATGCCGACGACGCATGTGCGCCCTGGGCAATCTCTTTGCCGCGTCGCATTTTGAGGTCACGGCGAATGACAATGACCTGCTTGACCGCTGCCGGATCGACATCCCCTTGGAGTTTCTCGTTCTCAGCTGCAGTGGTCATATGAACCAGACTAGGAGCGATGTCTCGTTCTCCGGTAACGCCAGTCTTTCTTTCATCGTTCATCGGCTTGGGCCTGTCCACCTCGTTACTTGGACCGTCGATTGCCCAATTCGCCAGTCGATCCGGGGTCAGCAAAGGAACCGCTGGAGTCCTGTTCACGGTTGGCGCTGTTGGCTACCTAATTGGGTCGTTGTTGTCTGGTCGTATCCTTGAAGGTCTGAACGCTCAACGAGTGGCATTGGTTGGGCTGGGTTTGATGGTTTCATCGTTGTTGCTGTGCGCTGTCGCGCCGTCATTGTGGCTGATTGGCGTTGGTCAGTTGGTGCTTGGCTTCGGTGGAGCGTTCTTGGACGTCACGGGGAATTCGCTGATTTTGTGGATCCATCAGGGTGGCCCGATGATGGCGGCGCTCCATCTGTGCTTCTCGATAGGTGCGATCTTCTCCCCGGTCCTCATCG
>JANMEI010000282.1:0-4965 GCA_031376865.1 Acidimicrobiia bacterium
GGGAGTTGTCGCCTCCGGCGAAGATCTGGGCAATCAACAAGTCGTTCCAGATGTACACAAACTGGAGGATGCCGAGCGAGGCAATCGCGGGAACGGCGAGGGGGAGCACCAATCTGGTGAAAATGGTGAGGTGCGACGCACCATCGACGCGGGCAGCTTCGATGAGCTCGCCAGGAAGTGCCGAGATGAAATTGCGCATAATGAAGACGCACAGCGGCAACCCGAACGCAGTATGGGCGAGCCATGTACTAATGACCGAGTTGGCCAGCGGCGGGAACACGGTGATCGAACCGATGTGTGCACCGTTGCTGAGGTTCGGAAAAATAGGAATTGAACCAATGTGGGCGCCCCCGGTGGTGAGTCGCAACAGCGGGACCAAACCCATCTGTAACGGGACCACCAATAGTCCAACGGTTCCAGCAAACAATGCGTTTCGGCCAGGAAAATTCATCCACGACAGCGCGTAGGCAAACAACGACGCGATTGCGATGGATATCAAAACCGACGGGATCGTGATCTTCAGGGAATTCAGAAAGAAAAAACCGAGACTCTGACCGGACTTATCTTCAAACAGGACGGCTTTGTAGTTTTCGTAGGTGAACGATGGTGAGCGAAAGACGTTCCACCAACCGTTCGTCTTGACGTCGTTTTCTGGTCGAAGTGACGAGACGGCGAGCCCAAACGTTGGCACGGTCCAAAACATAACGAGCAGATAGACGAGCACCCGCCCGGTCCGGCTAGACAACGTCTCGACGAAGGAACGGCTGATGGTTTCGGGTTGCCGGATGGGTTTGGATTCGGTGATGACTTGATCGATTACAGACATGGTGGTGAGAGCTCCGGATGGTCCGATTAGTACGCAGCCGCTTCGGCGCGAGCCTGAATGCGACGACTGACGATCATGATGGGGATAACAAAGACGAACAGGAGGACAGCGAGTGCCGAACCATATCCGTTTCGATCTTGGACGAAGTATTTGGCGTAGAACTCGTTGGCAATCGTTGAAGTCTCAAAGTTGCCTCCGGTAGTGGCGGCCACGATGTCGTATGCCTTAAGCGAAGCGATGGTATTGAACGTCACGACCGTGACGATGGTGCCCCGAATGTACGGAATGACGACCTTGTAGAAGGTCTCGCTGGAGTTGGCTCCGTCGAGCGACGCCGCTTCGCTGAGGGATTCAGGCACGCCCTTGATGGCTGCAGAAAACATCATGGTGGCAAAGCCCGTTTGAACCCAGATGCCCACGATGATGAGCAGCACGGTGTTCCAGCGGGGCAGGAAGCCCAGCTTTTGCTCCAACGTCCACAGTCGTTCGCCGTCACCACCGAGGCGTCCAGGGAAGTCGGGGAGTCGGCTGGTGAGGAAACCAAGCAGATTGAATCGCCACACGATCGCTCCAACGAGCAGTGCGCCGAGGAATGGAACGAAGGCGGGAGCCTTGGCATAACTTTTGCCGAGCGCCGTTCGATCGAGCACCAAGGAGATCAGATAGAAGGCGATGAACACGACGAAGATCCCGAGCAGTACTGACCAAAATCGCTTGGATAGGGCATTCAAGAGTCCGATATTGAGGGGCGGTCCTTGGTAGATGAACTTCCAGGTAATGCCAGCACCGGCCAATGAAATAGCGATTGGCACGAAGATGAACGACTTGGCTGTTTTCTCGCCCTTCATACCGTCGGCAAATCGAGCGATCGCTAGCCCGAAGATCGATGCAAACGCAGTGGTGATTACGACCCACATAAAAGAGTTGAACAGCACGCCTCGTGATGAACTTTCCGCAAAGATCTCTTTGTAGTAACGGAAGCCGACGAACGACCGTTTTCCCTGGTCGTTAAACCCGTCGCTCTGCATGCTGGCGATAAAGGTCACAATGGTGGGGATCGTCAACCCAGCAATGAGGAGGAAAATACCGGGAAGGAGAAAAGCTGCAACCCGACCCCTTTCTCCGAAGATGGAAAGCACAAAATAGATGAACAGCAACAGTGCTGCAACGCCAGCTACTCCGCCGACTACATACAAAAGCATGCTGAGAATATCGCCCACAAAGACCCCTAGGAAATGTGATGAATGGACCAGGAAACGTGCTGGTGGATAAGAGTGTCTGAAAGATATCGCAAAAAACAAAACGAGGCCGGGAAAACCCGGCCTCGTTTCACATCATCTCGAAAAGATGTTGTTCAGCAGCGAACTTACGCAGCTGGCCAGCTCTTCTCAATGTTGTTCAAATAGTCATCGGTGCTGCCACCGGTGATCCACTTGGTTGATTCTGTCCAGAAGCTTCCGGCGCCAACGGCACCTGGCATCAGGTCGGAACCGTCGAAGCGGAAGATGTCCGAGCTCTTGAGCTCGTTGGCGAAGCCAGCCAGGAACTGATCAGGCATAACCGTGGTGTCGAAGTCCTTACGTGGTGAGAACCAGTTGCCACCCTTGGCACGGGCGGTTGCGTACTCGTTGGAGCTGAGGTAGCGCAGTGCGTCGAAGGTTTCTTTCTTGTTGGTCATAGCGGAGTTAAGTTCGCCACCACCAAGCATGACCTTCTTGCCGCCAGCCTTAGCTGGAAGGTAGAACGCCTTGATATCGGTGCCCAACTTGACCTTGTCGCCCCAGAAGCCTGAGTAGAAGCTGGCCTGGCGGTGCATGAAGCACTTGCCATCAAGAATTGGCAAGCCACCGTCTTGGAACTTGGTCGTTGCGATTGCCTTAACAGCATTTTCGCCGCCCATGTACTTCGGGTTCTTCAGGTAGCTAGCGACTTCGTCGGCAACTGCCTTCACCTTCGGATCATTGAATGCGATTTTGTGGTTGACCCACTGGTCGTAGACAGCTGGACCTTGGATACGAAGCATGAAGTCTTCCATCCAGTCGGTCACAACCCAACCGGTGGCAACACCTGACTCGATGCCAGCACACCATGGGGTGCCGCCGTCGGTGACGATCTTGTCTGACAACGTCTTGAGCTCTTCAAGTGACTTCGGGATTGCATAACCCTTGTCCGAGAAGGCCTTCGGGCTATACCAAACGAACGACTTGACGTTTGCACCGAGTGGCGTGCCGATGATGGCTTTGCCGTCGGCTGATTTTGCCAGGTCGAGGAAGCTTGGGAAGTTAGTTGTAACTTCGGTCGCCATGTCCTTTGGAAGGGCCTTGATCTTGCCTGAGGCATAGAGGTTGGCCATAAGGCCTGGCTGCGGGAAAACCGCGATGTCAGGCGGGTTGCCGTTGGCACGAACCTTTATCTGGGTCTCGAACTGGTCGGTTCCTTCCCAGATGAGGTCAGCGCCCGTGCAAGTTTCGAACGGCTTGTAGGCCGTTTCGAACAGAGCGACATCGTCGCCACGGATGGACGAGAAGATACGAACCTTCTTGCCCTTGTACTGGTTCTTACAGGCGATTTTGCCGCCCATGATTGACTTTGCTTTGGTGGTGGTCGCAGCAAGTGCCGGGCTTCCAAGAAGGAGCGCGACACCAGTGGTGGCTGCTACGTACTTCGTTATTTTCATTCCTACCCCGAGTGAGGATGACGAACGCGATGCGAATGCAAGCGCTGTCATTACGGTAGCAGGTGAATTCAGTCACCACCACTACCGAGATCGTTTCCCCTGTTCAGCTGGCAATTCGGCGCCCGAAACGATTGGATCGTGCGGCTTTCCAGGAGTATTCCGATGTCCCCCTTCGACGTGCACCGTAGGGAGAATTTTTGCAAGCCACGCAGGGAGCCACCAGTTGCGAGCTCCGAGTAGCTCCATGGTTGCGGGAACCAACAACATTCGCACGATGGTGGCATCGATGAACACTGCCGTTGCCAAACCTATGCCGAACATTTTGATGACGCGCTGTTCCTCCAACACAAACGCACCAAACACCACAACCATGATCGCAGCGGCAGCGGTGATCACCCGTGCTGTCATGGCGAGGCCGTCAGCGACAGCACTGGCGTTATCGCCTGTCCGGTCAAACTCCTCCTTCATCCGCGAGAGAAGAAACACTTCGTAGTCCATTGAAAGTCCGAAAACGATCGCGAACAGCATCATGGGAAGGAATGGTTCGATTGGGCCCCCCTTTCCGATACCCACGAGATCTTTGAGCCATCCCCATTGGAAGATGGCCACCAAGACGCCGTACGACGCCCCGATCGAGAGCAGGTTCATAATCACCGCTTTTAGCGGCACGAGCAGCGAACGGAAGACCACCATGAGGAGAAGAAACGACAGACCAAGAACTGCGGCAAAGAACAAAGGGGTACGTCGAGCAAGGAACGCACTGAAGTCAAGGTTGGCAGCGGTCACGCCCGAGACATACGCCTTGGTCGGTGCATCGAGTTGGGCTGGGATCACGGTGTCACGGAGCCGCTTGACAAGTTCGTCAGTAGCAACATCTTGCGGAGCTGATCGGGCAACAACTTGAATGATGACGGCCTTGCCGTTGGGGCTAGGAGTAGCAGGGCTAGCGAAGGCGACGTTTGCATCTGCACTGATTTGTTGCTGCAACAACGAGACTTGGGCAATCCCTTGCTCGTCTGCCACTTCAGTAATGACAAAGAATGGTGCCGAGAATCCGGGTCCAAACCCCTTTGCGATGAGATCGTAAGCTTGCCTAGTTTCTGTATCTTCCGGGAAGTTTCCGTCGTCAGAGAATCCAAGCCGTAGCGACAACACGGGGAACGACATGGCAAGTAAAATCACCATTCCGAGAGTGGCCATTAACCATGGTCGATGCTGAACAACTCGACTCCACCGGTACCAGATCGTCTCACGTAGTGGCTTTTCGGGACGATGCGCCACTTCTTTTCTCAATGCAGGAATCACTAAACTGAGAAGGAATGCACCAACGATAATTGTTGCTCCGAGAGCGGCAAGTACCGGAACTTTGATCCCTCCTCCGAGGAATGCAAGTGACAGTCCAACGGCGGCCACAACCCCGCGGCGGCGGGTGATGTTCACGGGCCGCGTCAACACCGCGATC
>JANMEI010000880.1:0-1663 GCA_031376865.1 Acidimicrobiia bacterium
GCGGGGGCGGCAAGCGAACCGTTGGCGAAGGAGTACTGAACCTGGCGGTGATCTCGTCGTTGTACTCGAAGTTCTCTTGGCCAGTGTTTGGCGCAGCGTTGTTGCAAGCCGAGCAAGGATCGGGCGCAGGGCTACTGGCACTTGCCGACTCCTATAACCAGCGAGACCCCAAGACCGGCAGCTACGAACCACTCGGCGAAGCCAACACGGTGATCTCCTGCGCCTCTGGCATTTCTCAACCGATCGACGGAGACACCAAAGTGTTCACCGAGCAGGTCAAGGCGCTCGGCAAACTCGGCCGATTTGTTGCCGACGTTGACTGGGCCACCAAGTGCAACAAGCCGCAACCAAAAATTTCCTACACCGGGTCCCAGCCCATCATCGTGATCGGCGGCGAAAACGATCCGGCCACGCCGTATTCTCAAGCGCTCACCTTGACCGCAGCGCTTGGCGACAAAGCATCGCTCATTACCTTTACTGGCGAAGGCCATGGTGGGTTGTTCGAATCCACGTGTGCCAAGGATGCGGTCAAGGCCTACTTCGTCGAACAAAAGGTGCCGTCGGCAGGCATCAAGTGCGAGCAAGCTGCCGTCGCCACCGCTACAGGCGCGCTGGCCTCGCTGGCTGTTCCAGAAGGTTTCGTCGAAATTCCGCTCGACGAAGGTGCGGTACTGCTGGGCCTTGATGCAGTCAATTTTGCTACTCGCACGTTTCGAGTGAAAGGTTCCGGTGCTGCAGCGGCGGATCAGCTGCAAGCAGCGCTCAAGAAAGACGGGTTCCAGGTGTTGTACACCGACAACATTCCCGACATTCCCGATGCCAAAATCGGTGGGGTTCAAAAGGGAACCGATATCATGTTGTTCGCCACCTTCGGACCTCAAGCTATGCAAACCAGTGACCTGCAGTCGGTCTCGCCACTCGCTGGTAAAGATGGAACGCTGATCGTCCTCACCGTGCCGGCGACCAATGAAGGATTGCGAATTCTCTCGGGCGGATGAGTAGCCGTCGCTACTCTTGCGCGATGAAATCTGTTGCCGTTTATTGCGGCTCTTCGCCCGGGCATGACCCTGCGTACCTGGCCGCCGCCCAGGCATTGGGGCAAGCAATTGCTGCCAGCAAGTTGACGCTCGTTTACGGCGGAGGGCGCGTTGGGCTCATGGGTGCCGTTGCTGATGCCGCCTTACAAGCCGGCGGCCACGTGCACGGTGTGATTACGACTGCGCTGCTCCACGCGGAAGTAGGGCACACCGGCGTCACACAGCTCGATGTGGTCGACACCATGCACGACCGCAAGGCTCGTATGGCCGAGCTTGCTGATGGGTTTCTCGCACTCCCTGGCGGGTACGGCACCTACGAGGAGCTGTTCGAAGTGCTCACCTGGACGCAGCTTGGAATTCACGCAAAGCCGGTAGTGCTGGTCAACGTCAACGGCTTCTGGGATCCACTGATTGCCCAAACTGCTCGGTCAACCGATGATGGATTTATGAAACCGGTTCACCGTGATGTGCTTCGCTCGCACCAAGAACCTGCGCAGGCGTTAGCGATGTTGATGACCCCACTTCCACCCCTCACACCGAAGTGGGCTGAGCTGTAACTCGGGCTGTCCTCAGCGCGCGTATGGCGCTCACTACTGCATCGGGGTCCTCCACCATGATGTTGTGTC
>JANMEI010000884.1:0-6193 GCA_031376865.1 Acidimicrobiia bacterium
GCGACCAACGTCGAACGGTGGCTATCCGATGCGGGTTTGCCAGGTCCGTTCAGCTTTGATCAGATCGCGGGAGGTAAGTCCAACCTGACGTATCGGGTAACGACGGCTGATGGTGGGCGATATGTGTTGCGTCGACCACCCCTCGGCAGTGTCTTGGCGACGGCCCACGATGTGGCACGCGAACACAAAATCATCAGCGCGCTGGTCGGTTCCGCTGTCCCGGTTGCTCCGGTTGTTGGGTTGTGTACCGACTTGGCCGTGAACGATGCTCCGTTTTATGTCATGGGATTTGTCAATGGTGTGGTGCTTGATTCACCCGAGGCAGGAGCGAAGGTGGGAGAGTCTGTTCGGGCGGCGGTATCAACCAACCTGATCGACACCATGGTGGCGTTGCATTCGATCGATGTCGAGGCGGTGGGCCTGGGCGACCTTGGTAAGCGTACTCGCTATCTTGATCGGCAGCTGCGGCGCTGGAAGACGCAATGGGATAACTCGAAGACCCGAGATCTGCAGCTGATGGATACGGTGCATGCTCGGTTGGTTGAACTGCAACCGGAACAGCACAGTGTCGGAATCGTGCACGGTGACTATCGGTTGGGTAACTGCATGATCAACCAAGCTACCGGAGCGTTGAATGCGGTCCTTGATTGGGAGCTATGCACGCTGGGCGATGTGCTGGCTGACATCGGCTACCTGCTGGTGTATTGGAGTGATCCAACCGGGCCTCAACTGGTGGACAACGATCCCAGTGGTCAGGCAGGGTTCCCGGCCCGCGACGAGATGGTGCGGCGGTATGCAACGGCAACGGGTCGCGATGTTGCCGACATTCGCTACTTCGAGGCGTTCTCGTGCTGGCGGCTGGCGGCGATTGCTGAAGGTGTGCTGGCTCGCTATGCCGCGGGAGTGATGGGGGATAGCACGGGCTTCGATCTGGTGGCGAGCCAACTTCGTGTCGACGCGCTCGCGGCCCGAGCCGCTGCCCTGCTGTAACGCCCCCAAACACCCTCAAACCGCGCGTGAAACATCGATTCTCCGCGCGTGGAACATGTGAACACCGAAGAATTGGCCGTTCAGATGTTTCACGCGCGGAGAATGTACGTTTCACGCGCGGTTTGGGGCGGTAGGTTGCAGGGGTGAACACGGCACCCGTATTCGTCTCGCGTTTGGTAGGGCTTCCTCTCTACGCGCCTGACGGGTCGCCGGTGGGCAAGCTTTCCGATGTGGTGTTGGGGCATCCGGCTCCGGCCTCGCCCCCTCCGGTTGTGGGTTTCGTGGCCGAGGTGCAACGCCGGCAGATTTTTGTCGGGTCAAATCGTGTTGGCGAGCTCGATGTGACCGGCGCTCGGCTGGTCGTCGGAACGGTGGATCTTCGTCGATTTCGTCTGCGTACTGGCGAAATGCTGGTGCGGAAAGACCTGTTTGATCAGCGTGTTGGCCGGGAAGTAATCAATGATGTGGCGATCCGTCTGGTGGCAGGCGAGGCCCGTTCGTGGGATGTAGCCGGCGTGTCGCTGGTGTCGAGTGGTTTGATCCGTCGGCGCCGTACCGGGCGTCTCACCGGTAGTGATGTATTGGCTGAGCTGTTTCCCACCACAGTTGTTGCCCAACAGGTGTCGAGCCTGCGTGAGATGAACGCGGCCGACGCTGCGACTGCCGTGGTCACGATGACCGAAACCGATCGCATGGCGGTGGCTGAAGCGATGGGCAACGAAGAGTTGGCCGAGCTGTTGGAAGAGCTTCCTGAAGAGGAAGGACGTCGGTTGTTGGAGTCGCTCGATGTTGAACGTGCGGCCGATGTCCTCGAAGAGATGGAGGCCGACGACGCCGCCGACTTGCTTGGCGATATGCAGCTTGCAGAACGTGAAGAAGTGTTGGCCGCCATGGATCCAACCGAGGCGCAGATCCTTCGTCGATTGGTGGAGTATTCGCCAGAATCGGCAGGTGGTTTGATGAACCCCTATCCGGTGATCTTGGGGCCTACGGCAACGGTGGCCGAAGCGTTGGCTCACATTCGTGATCCTGACCTGGCAGCTGCTGAAGCTGCGCATGTGTTTGTGTGCGAGGCGCCGCTCGAAACGCCGACCGGTAAGTACCTGGGTCCGGTTGGGTTTCAGCGATTGTTGCGTGAGCCTCCATCAACTCCGTTGGCCCGTTGTCTTGATGAGGGGCCGGCGATGGTGCCGCCCGAGTTGGCGATGTCAGAGTTGGCTCGCCGCCTGGCTCAATACGATGTGGTTGCAGTGCCGGTATGTGATTCGCATGGTCGCCTGTTGGGGACGGTGTCCGTCGACGACGTGTTAGATCATCTGCTGCCCACAGGTTGGCGCCGACGATGACGAAACGCGTGT
The DNA here is from genome assembly GCA_031376865.1 of Acidimicrobiia bacterium. Classification (GTDB taxonomy): domain Bacteria; phylum Actinomycetota; class Acidimicrobiia; order Acidimicrobiales; family JANYDT01; genus JANNBN01. Next base: position 2,349 of record JANMEI010000884.1, read on the forward strand.
CCACTACCCGCTTGAGTCGTCGACCCGGCGAGTCAGTACCGCGTCCACGTATTGACTTGGGCGCACCGCGGCGTCGTGGTTTTCGCCTTGGCCGTCACTACGACACCGAGTACTTCGGACGATTCTCCGAGACCATCGCCCGGTTCATTGGCACCGCTCGGTTCTTGGTGTTCCAGTCCGTGTTCATCGCCGCGTGGATCATTTGGAACGTGGTGTTTCCTGATGGAACACCTTCGACCGATGCACACCGGTTTTCGTTTGATCCGTACCCGTTTCCGTTCTTGACGTTGATCCTGTCGCTACAGGCTGCGTACGCGGCGCCGCTGATTTTGTTGGCGCAGAACCGGCAGGAAATTCGTGATCGTCGCCAGAACGAACGTGATCGCCAGGTTGCGTCTCGTACGCAGGCCGATGCCGAGTTCATCACTCGCGAGTTGGCGTCGATTCGTTTGGCTCTGGCCGATGTGGCAACCGTTGACGAGGTTGAGAAGGCGTTTGAGAAGTCACTTGAGCGGGCAGCCAAACTGGCCGAAGCGAAGCAAACCGACAATCGTTCTTAGTGCGGTGGGAGGGTGGCGCTACGCCGGCCGGGCCACGGTTCATTGTCGAATGTCCTCTTCCGCAAACTGTGCGAAGTGTTTTCCAGTGTTCGAATGGGCTCGTTTTTTGTCAGTTTGCCAGAGTGATTCAGATTGCGCTGATAGTCAATCTAGTAAGCAGGAAAGCTTGCCAGGTACCACGCTTAGCATTGTTTACTTCTCGGCGATCCGGGTATGTATAAGTCGTGGAGCCTGATGGCTGCTTCAATCAACCCCGATCCAACGTCGGGTCTTGGCGGCTCTGCCTAACAACGAAAGAGTCCAAGATGACAAACCAATGCGTCAAAAGCCTGATTCACCCGAAGTTGATTCTCGGTATTGGTCGGGTCTGCACGATCGCAATGCTGGCGACAATCGCTATCGTTTCCGGAGGCTCGCCGGCTGGAGCGCAAGCAGAAACGCCGCTTGAACCCATCAAATGGCAAACGGCGTCCAACGCTGCGAGGGCAGCAGGAAATTTTTCCGTCCAAACTACTACCGGTAGCAATTACTTGACAAGCGTCATCACGATTCGTAATTCGAAAGCGCCAGCCTCCTACTCATTCGAACTGACGATTCCTCCCGGTCAGCGGCTCGTCCCAAGCGCTGACGGCGGACTAGATGCCATTGTTGAATTTGCGGGCGGCCAAAAACTTTTGGTGGGACGTATGGACGCGCCTTGGGCGCGGGATGCGAAAGGTAAAAGCATGCCAACCACGCTCTCCCTAAATGGGACAACCCTTACGCAATGGGTCAATACCAAAGGGGCAGCGTACCCTGTTACAGCGGATCCCCACTACACCTGGGGAATCATTACAGGAACTGTCTATTTGAATCGACACGAGACCAACCTGCTGGCCACGGGCGTGGGGCTTGCAGCGATTGGAATTGGAGCCTATTTTGGCGGGTGGGGAGCAGTCCCTGCCGGAGGACTGACTGCCTATGCCAACTATGTTTACAACGAGGGGCACTGCATCAAAATGAAACTTGTCCCCGCCCCAGTTCCGGGACTATTTCTGTACTACCCCGGTGAGTACTGGGGATCCGATGGTGATGGCTACTGTCGATGATATGGGTACTTGCGTTAACGGTAGCGATAATGGTGGTTTTCGGAGCGTTGTGGCGGATCAAACGGACCCGTTGGGCGTTGATTCTCGGCATTCTGGCCTATGTAGGTTCAATGCTGATAGTGGTAACGACTCCGAATCTTCCCTATCTAGGAGGCTGGGTTGCCCTGGCTATTCCGTTCGTGCTCGTAACAGGTAGTTGGGCTGAGCGACGATTTATGAAGTGACATTGTTACCAAGATGTAGTCAGTAACGTTAAGTGATCTCCGGGGATTCTTCGCTTTGTTGGTGATGCGCGACCCCCATTTTCGGTTTACTGCAGCAGTCGATCATGCGCGATTATTTTAAAGGTAGATCCGTCCATCTGGCTAGGAAAGCTACCGGGCATCGCGTGGTCGGTTGTTCAGGAAACAGTAAGACGGTGTGCCTCAGCTCTGGGGGTGGTCCCATCGAGGGGCCACCTGCCCCCAGTCTGGGACCCAGGATCGTAAATTTGGCCGGAACTCACTGGTCCGAAATCGGCGCAAGGTTGAGTGGGCAACGGTCCAATCACTTCATCTAGCGGGGCGTCGGAGGCATCGTCAGGAAATTCCGGCACTTCTGGTCTACCGTGCCTGGTGATGGATTTGCCGCCAATTCTGGCCACCCACCTGGACACTCGTGGTGCTGCGTACGCGGCCAACCGCGAGGCGATGCAGGTCTTGCTCGACGAGGTCAACGCTCAACAACAGGCAGGGGTTGTTGCCGGCGGCGAGCGCTACATTGCCCGTCATCGAGAACGAGGCAAGCTCTTAGTACGTGAACGGATGGAGTTGCTGGTTGACCGCGATACTCCGCTGCTGGAGCTACACGCGTTGGCCGGCTACGCGCAGGCCAGCAGCGTTGGCGCTGGAACCGTGAATGCAATCGGCATCATCCACGGCGTCGAGTGCATGCTGAACGGCACCGATATGACGGTGCGTGGTGGTGCGTCAAATCCGTCAACGGTGAAAAAGTCGTTGCGAGGCATGGAGATCGCAACCCAGAATCGTTTGCCGTACATCTCGCTGACCGAATCGGCGGGGGCAGATCTTCCGCGCCAGTCCGAGATCTTTGTCCCTGGTGGTGCGTCGTTCAAGCTGCTCACGCAGATGTCGGCGGCAGGTGTCCCCACCATCTCGTTGGTGTTTGGTCCGTCAACTGCAGGCGGCGCCTATACCCCCGGGATGAGCGACTACGTGGTGATGGTGAAAGACCGGGCGCAGGTGTTTTTGGGCGGCCCACCGTTGGTGAAAATGGCAATCGACGAAGATGCCGATGAAGAGTCGCTGGGCGGGGCCGACATGCACTCGCGTACCAGTGGATTGTCTGACTACTTAGCAGTCGACGAAATGGACGCGCTGCGCATCGGACGTGACATCGTGCGGCACCTCAACTGGCGCAAGTTGGGTCCGGGGTCGTCGCTGCCAAGCGATTCTCCGGTTCACGACCCTGACGAGTTGCTCGGTTGCGCATCGGCCGATGTGCGGGTGCCGTTCGATGTTCGAGAAATCCTGGCCCGTGTCCTTGACGGCAGTCGATTTGAAGAGTTCAAACCGCTGTATGGCACACAGCTGGTGACCGGTTGGGGCTCGTTGTGCGGGTTCCCGGTTGGAGTGGTGGCCAACAACGGCATTCTATTTAGCGAAGAGGCGCAGAAAGGCGCCCAGTTCATCCAGCTGTGCAACAAGATCGATGTGCCGATCATCTTCGTGCAGAACATCACCGGCTTCATGGTGGGTACCCAGTACGAGCAGGGCGGCATTATCAAAGACGGTGCGAAGTTGATCAACGCTGTGTCCAACTCGACGGTGCCTCATCTGACGTTGATGGTCGGTGCGTCATACGGTGCCGGCAACTATGGCATGAGCGGCCGTGCATATGACCCTCGTTTCGTGTTCACCTGGCCCAATCACCGCATTGCAGTGATGGGCCCGAAACAGTTGGCGGGGGTGATGAACATCATCACGAAGGGTCGTGATCCCGATGCGGTAGCGGCCCTGGAGGCGCAGGTGGAAAGCGAATCGACAGCATTGTTTGCCAGCGGGATGTTGTGGGATGACGGCGTGATTGATCCTCGTGACACCCGCACGGTTTTGGGTATTGCTCTCTCGGTTGTTCACAACCAAAAAGTCGAGGGCACATCGGCCTTCGGTGTCTTCCGGATGTAGGTGTACGTATT
>JANMEI010000285.1:0-9818 GCA_031376865.1 Acidimicrobiia bacterium
GATGTTAAGTGAAATCAAGAAGTTCGCAACGAAGGTTTGGTTTTGCGGAGGTAGCCAGCGGCTACCTCCCAGTGTGTAGATATTCCTTGCGGATTGGTGGCAACGTATCTGTCCTCGGTGATTACTTCTTCGCAATTGAGCTTCCGAGTTCGATGAGCTTTGTGGCTGAATCAAGACTTAGGCGACCTCGTAAAATGGGCTCGCGTTGCGCAGGTGCTTCGCTCGTCTCGATAAAGGCTTTTCTCGCAATTTCCGCTCTAATTTGGTGTTGTTCCTCCAGTGGCAGATCCACGATGAATGGTCCAAGTGTCCGGAGGTCAAGGTGTCGCCTTCGTGCTCGGCGTTCTTCCTCTCGGTGCTCCCTGGACTGAGAAGCCAGGTAGGAAGCTAGCCCTGAGAGGACAATCGTCGTTGCCGTTTTTGCCACGAAACGTTGCCAAGTTATGTTGCCGGTGGAGGCGATGACGGCTGCCCAAAGAGCGACTGCAACAGCAAGAACCAGGGACGCGACGGCGAGCCCGCGAAGTTTGTTGGCGACTTTGCCTTCCTCGCCTGCATGCACTCCGTAGTCTCCTGAGAGGACTCTGTCGCTGATGCTTTCTGTGGTCGCTTTGACAGCTTGCTCGATGGAACGGAGTCGCTCGAGTAGGTCCTGAGCGTCTGAAGCTTGCGTTTCCAAAAACTCTTTCGCGTTCTCAAGTTGACCCTGATAGTCGGTTTCGAACTTTTCAAGTTGGGCGGCGGATTCCTCTCTAACCGATTTGATGGCGGTTGCAGTTTCAGCTGCGAAGGTTTCTTGCATAGTTGCAACAGCAACGCTCGAAGTTGCCCGCGTCGATTCGAGGAGGCTTGAGTTTTCCGTTGCCCTTGCGTCCAAAGTGGCGAGTTGGACGCTGAGACTGGCGAGTTCTTGTCTGGTGTGGTCCACCATGGTCGTCAAGTCCTTTTGTGCTGCTTCAGCTTCGCGGCGAACTCCCACTATCAAAGAGCCGGCTTTACCATTTGCGGGCAGTGGCGCTGCCAGACCGAGGTTGGGTAAAGCAGTCACGTTGTCGAGGTAACTGTCAATATTTGTGGAGGTGTCCGATCCTTGGGAGAGGCTCGTGACCCAACTGGCGATGTTTGCAAATTGATTTGCCAACTCGTTCAATTGCGAAAAACTGACGAGGTCAGCGTCAACAGATTCGAGGATGAGCCGGATCCTCGTTTCGACTTTCCTCGTTCGGTCGATTGAAGGCCGGGCCGTCGAGGGAGTCGATTTGGAAGCCATCGCTGCTTGGATAGCTACATCGGCCGCTTCAAGTTGAGTCCAGATGGAATGGGCGGCTAGCTGTTCCGTGCGAGTGGTCATTGGACAATTGTACGGAGGGGGTGTGACAAAACAGGGTCGCAGCAACGTGTGACAAGTTGCGCGAAGGAACCGCCGGGGTGTCCGGCGGTTCGATCTGCGAGATGGAAACGTTTATGCGGCGTGTTGTTGTTCGTCGTGGCAGGCGGCGAGGGTGGGGCATCGTTCGGCTAGGCGGGTGAGTTGGCCGGGGCTGAGGGTTGGGGCTCGTCGTTTCACGTAGAGCGTGTCGGGCTGCGTTGGGAGCGTGTAGGCGAGGTGGAATCCGGCAAGTCGTTGGAGTGCTTTGGTGAGTCTTCCGGGTGATGTGCCGAGGGATCGGGCGAGTTCGTCGTAGTTGATTGCGACGGTTGCGGTTTCGTCGTCGGTGGTCCATGCGGCGAGGTGTTTCCAGGCAAGGTAGCTGGTTGGTCCTAGCTGACTCAACCAAAAATAGGCGCAATAAGTTTCGTCGGGCCGGTGGACGTGGCTGGGTGGTGTGTGGCCAACAGCAACTGTAATGATGCCGTCGATGGGTGCGAGATGAAACGTCGCGGGCTTCATCGTGCAACCTCGACACTGGCAACCTTGATGCTGGCAACTTCAACGGTTCCATCGACGCTGGCAATGATTGGGCGTAACGCTCGGCTGATGTGCTCGGGTAGGCGGGTGGCGAGTAGTCCGGCGTCGATGATGCGGGCGGTTTCGATGTCGAAGGGAATGGTTGCGGTTACAGGTACGCCGAGTACGACTTCGATGTCATGTGCGCTGAGTGTTCGTCCGGGCTCGTTGATGAGTATCACGTGTGATGGTCGTCGGGGTAGGTGAATGGCGCGGCGGACGGCGAGATAACAAGGCCGTGTGACGAATACGGTCTCATCGGCGTGTTCATTCCAGTCGTCCGCGGGAGCGGTGCCCAGGTCGATGATGACGGTGTCGTATCGGTCGCATCCGCCGGTGACAAGTCCGTAGGTGTACGTATCGAAGGTGATCGGCCCGTTTCCTCGGGTGATGAGGTCGAGACCCTCGCTTATGGTGATGGTGATATCGGCGAGGGTGATGTTCGGGTCGGTAAGGTAGTCGGACAGTCCGGGGCCGTGGTGTTCGGGTGTCCGAGGATGGCGGGGAGGTCTCCGCCGGTATCGATAAGCAAAACTTGTTGGCCTTGTTGGTTGGCGGTGAGTGCGAGGGCGGCGGCTGTGGTGGTTGTGCCTTGTCCGCCTTTGGTGGCGTATACGGTGAGGAGTGGCATCGTTGGATGTCCTTTCGTGTTGCGTGCGCCGGAAAAGAAAATCCCGGGCTGCGGGGCGAAGTGCCCTGCAGCCGTTGGCTGCATCGGTTTGGCCGGTGGGGTGACTGGTCAAGGGAGTGGGTGCTTGGTGGTGTTCGGCAAGCGCAGCGTCACCGCAGGTGTGGTGAACAGCATCGGGCTGCCCTTGACTAGACGGGGCCCCAGTGGCTCATGTCAACCTACCGACACAAAACCCGCCGATGACTGCGAGCTACTGCCAGGGAGGCAAAGCTCGCGCCGTGGTGTTCGCCTGTGTGGAAGCCCGAGCGTGATTTGTCGTGAGTGGATGGGTGGCGCGTATGCTTGATGCCAGTTGCGCTGATGGCCTCCGCCGGCCTCGCGTGACAAGTCGGTCCTGGTTTGACTCCCGCCGGCTGAACCAGGACCGCAACCTCGTTCCGTGGTCTAGTAGCTGTACCAGTTGCGCCAAATGTTGGCGGGGTGACGTCCGAGTCTGATGGCGAGCTTGTCTGCTGAGTAGAGCGGGATGCCGCTTATTTTCCAGCGTTGCAGGGTGCGGACGGGGTAGCCGCAAACCCTGGACAGGTGACACATGTTCGTGAACCCCGTGTCGGCAAGTGGAAATCGTGTGCTCGTGTTGCGATTCATGATCATGTGCTCCTCGCTAAACGTGTCGCGTCGTGCGGCATCGTTAACGGGTGCGTTGTCTGCCGGGCCGGTGATCAGTCAAGGGCAACAGGGTTGGCACGTGTGCCCGGTAGCGCAGCGAACGGCCCTTGACGGATCAGTTTTCCGGGCCGGTGGCATCGTTTATCCGTCGATACCGCATTGCGACACTGCGAGGAAAGTAGAAAGTCGTGAGCTTCACGTCGATAATGACCGGAAGATATGTGCACAGATAAATGTAGGAGTGAAGAACCCATTGCCGATGTTGAGTCGGCAGTGGGAATCTCGTGTTCAGGAGAGTGATGGTCCGTTGTAAGTCCAGCTGGTGTTGTGTGCACTGATGATCTTCGAGATCAGTTCCTGCATCAACGTGTTGGTGTAGTGGTGAGCGAATGTGGTTCGCCATTTCGGGTCTTCGCAGGATTGGTATTGGTAGCAGCGCACCCACTGGATTGCTTGTGCAATGTCGGCGATTGTGTCGAGTGGAATCCTTGCCATGTGCACCTCGGGTACTTCGGAGATGAGTGGTGCCTTCTCGGAGTACCGATAGGCGACTGAGGTTCGCATTTGGCAGACCAGCTCGGTGAGGACGTAGTTGCGATCCCGTTCTTCATCGAGCGCCAAACGTTGTGTGAGATTGCTGTGTTCGCTGTAGACGTTTCGGACGTCGAGTTGGTGGCCGATGTTGACAAGGGCGGCCAAGTGGTCGATGTGTAGATCCATTGCGCACCTGATGAGACCGGTTTCCGGTGATGACCCCGACCCTCGGATTGAGGGCCGGGATGCTCCGTCGGGTGGGTTCTGGCCACCTCGCCTTCGGGATCAACACTGTCGGGTGTGGTCGTTGTGACCCGGGGTCGGCTGAGGAACTAGCAGGTGCCTGCGATGGCGTCGAGTGTGTAAACCGTTTCGCCTTGATCGTTTGTGTACTTACCACTGGTGATGCGGCCCTCGACGGCGACGAGATGGCCCTTGTCGGTGTGTTCGTGGATCGTCTCCGCCAACTTTCCGAATGCTGTCAGGGGTACGTAGTCAACCGCCCCGTTGTATCTGTCGATGGCGAGGGTGAAGTTCACTCGGGCTTTGTCACCGGTCGTGTAAGTGAGTCGTGGAGTTTTTGTGATTCTTCCGATCAAATGCAGATTGTTCACGTTTGTTTCCTTTCGGGCTGCGGTGCCGGGGTGGCGTTCGCTGGTGAAGCCGTGTTGGCGTGAACGAAACAACGTGGAGTGGTTCCCGACGGTCGTCTGCAAGGGTCGGGGATTCCCTTGACGTCCGGCAAACGCAGTGTCACCAACGGTGTGGTGGGCGTCATGGGGTGCCCTTGCAGGCAATAGACCGTTGGGTCACGCATGCTCGGAAGGCCGCAGCGCAGCGAAGGCCGTGTCACCAATCAGCGAAACGCAACCCAAAGCACCACTTCGAAAGGAACCGACCGAAACGATCCAGCAGGTTTGTTCGAAGAAATCACACAAGGCCCTGCGGCATCAACGGTGACCCATTCCCAGCTTGTGACTCGTTCCTGAGCGGTTGCTCTATTACGGTTATCGCATGGCGTTACGTGTAGTTACAGACTCATTGGTTTTGGCGGAGGCTCGGACGCTGGTTGATTCGGCGAAGGGTCGGCTGTGGATTGCGTCGGCGTGGATTCGTGGTGATGCGCTTCGGGCGTTGGTGGGTGATTTGGCTCCGAGAATCGCTGGTGGGCTTGATGTTCGGATTGTGTACCGGGTGAAGGAAGCGCAGGATCTGTCGATCACTGAGTTGTCGGCTCTGGAAGCAGTTGAGCGGATGGGTGCCCAGGTTCGGTTCTCTCGCAGGCTTCATGCGAAAACGGTAATCAACGATGATGCTGCGCTGGTTACGTCGTCGAATTTGACGGCCACTGCTGGTTACGGAAACTTGCCGTCTCGTGCCCGGAATGAAGAACTCGGGCTTCTCGTGTCCGACGATGACATCTCGGTTGCTGCGATTGCGAAGGAGTTTGAGACAATTTGGAATGCCGCCGAGTTCTTGGGCGAAGACCTTCGTGGTGTGTCAATGATCGAGTCGACGGTTGGCCGGTTTCAGTTCATCGTGGCGAAAACGGTACGAGTTGGCGAGTTCGTGACCGCGCTTACTCCTGATGAGGATGTTGCTGTTGGTCGTGTGGTGCAGTTGACGGCGTTGAATCCGTCGTTTCCGGAATTGGAAACTGATGCTGCGGTGTTGCCGGGTGGGTATCGTCCCGGTCCTGGGCGTGGTTTGCCGAGTTTGGGTGCGTTGTTTTCTGATCCGTCTAAAATGCGTGGGCTTCTGATCACTACGACGTTTTTTAATGACGAGTCGATGTTTCAGATTGCTGATGTTGAAGTGTTGAAGGTTCAGCCCCGTGATGAGCCGGGACGATTGACTGCTGCGTCGGTTCCGGTGTCTCCTGGCTCGTTGGTAAAGACTGCCGACCGGGCCATGCTCGGTGAGTTGTTGGGCGAATCGGGCTTGGTGCTCGGCACCGTCCGCCATCATCCGGAGGTGCCTGCGTGTTTGAATGAAAAGGCGTTCCGCACGTTGCATGTTGCGGTCTTGGGGATGACGGGTTCCGGAAAGTCCAACGCGGTGAAGCATTTGGTGCGCGCGATCGTGGACGGCAATGAAGGTCATGCTTCGCGAGTGATGATCATCGACACTCACGGCGAGTACGTAGCTATCGCTGATGACCTGGCACCGTCTGGTCATCACCGCGTAGAGGTTGACTTGAAGGATTGCATCACCGACGAAGGCGTATTGAAGTCGTTGGCGGGAATGTCACGAGCCGATGCTGGCTTCACGAGTGAGATTGAAGACATCGTTGCCACGCTTGAACCGAGCGCAACCGTCGATCTGTTTCTTGCCGCCACTAAGGACTATCTGAATGGTCTTCGTATGGCTGGTCCACCGGCGGACAAGAAGAAGACGGTCGAGCGCTTGGTGACGCTGATGGAACGTGCGCTTACGAAGAAGGATCGGCTGTGCGTGTTTGCTGAACAGAAAGCCACGCTCCTCGACGCGACCACGAAAGCCCTGGTCGATTTCGCAGATGGTGGACTTTGGATTGTTGATCTTGCCGATGATGACAATGCGGGTCGCCGAGCTGAGAAGGCAGCGGCTGTTGCCACGTATGCGTATCAACGAGCGAAGGGAGACCGTGCAGCGGATGATCCGTGGCGATGTCTCCTCGTAGTTGATGAGGCTCACAACTATGCGCCCGAGCAACACACTGGCTCGGTGAGCAGCGCTCGTCCGTCGCTGGATGCGCTTCACCGTGTGGCTGCTGAAGGTCGCAAGTTTGGTGTCGGGCTGATTCTTGCCACCCAGCGCCCAGCAAGGTTAAACAAGGAAGTGTTAAGCCAATGCAACACGCACATTGTGTTTAGGTTGGCCAACGTCGAAGATCACTCTGCGGTCGCAGCCTGTTTCGAAGGTGCGTCAAGGGAAGTCTTGGCGCAGCTCCCTGCACTGGAAACGGGGACATGCATCGTCGGTGGCGCGGCGATCGCCATGGCCGTCCAAGTCGAGGTTCCAAACTTTGAAGTGCCAAACGCAGGAGCGGAAAAGTCAGGCGAAGCGAAATGACCGCGCTGCTGGCACCCTTCCAAGCCAAACTTGCTGCACGGGAGTTGTTGATGCGTCACCCCGCCGGGCAGACAGCTAGTCTGTCGGCGGCGTTGATGGATGCTCAGGTTGATCTCAATCCTCACCAGGTTGAAGCTGCGTTGTTTGCGTTTCGGTCACCGTTTTCGAAGGGTGCGATTCTGGCCGACGAAGTTGGACTGGGAAAGACCATTGAAGCTGGTCTGGTGATCACGCAACGTTGGGCCGAGCAACGGCGCCGGGTGTTGATCATTGCTCCGGCGAGTTTGCGTAAACAGTGGGCACAGGAGCTGGCCGACAAGTTTTTCATTCGCTCAGTTATTCTGGAATCGAAGTCGTTTAACGATGCGGTGAAGCAGGGGATTCGTGAGCCGTTTATGCGGTCAGCGAAAGACCCGGCGGTCATCATTTGCTCGTACCAGTTCGCGGCGAAAATGGCCGACGAGGTTATGGCCACCCCGTGGGATCTTGTGGTGTGCGATGAAGCCCACAGGCTTCGTAACGTGTACAAGCCGGGCAACAAAATCGCGGTGGCGTTGAGAACAGCGCTGGTTGATCGCCCGAAGTTGTTGCTCACGGCGACGCCGTTGCAGAACACGTTGATGGAATTGTATGGGCTCGTAAGTTTCGTCGACGAGCACACATTTGGCGATGTCAAGAGTTTCCGCACCCAGTACGCCCGGCTCGTTGAAGATGGTTCGTTCGACGATTTGAAGGCCCGGCTTGCACCGGTGTGCCATCGAACTTTGCGCCGCCAAGTTGTGGAGTACGTGAAGTACACCAACAGGGTGCCGATCACTCAGGAGTTCAAACCGACTCCCGACGAGTTGCAGCTCTACGACATGGTTTCTGACTACCTCCGCCGACCTGAGCTACAAGCGCTCCCTGCAAGTCAACGCACCTTGATGGTGCTGGTCATGCGGAAGCTGTTGGCGTCGTCAACGTTCGCCATTGCCGGGGCGTTGGGAAGTTTGGCTCTGCGGCTACGCGGCCAGCTCAAGACTGATGATGGTGCGCAAGCGTCGTTGCGTCGCAAACTTGATGATGCCTTTGCCGATCAACTTGGTGCGGACTTCGAACAGCTCAATGAGCTAGTTGATGAATGGCCACCAGAAGGCGATGCCGTAGTCGAAACGTTGAGTGCGTCTACCCGGGCATCGATTGGGAATGAGATCGCGGAACTCGAAGCGTTCCGTGACGTGGCGGTCTCGATCACCGAAAATGCCAAAGGTACTGCACTGTTAAGTGCACTTACCGCTGGGTTTTCCAAGGCAGCGGAGCTTGGTGCGAAGCGGCGTGCCGTGGTGTTTACCGAATCATGTCGCACCCAGGAGTACCTAGTTCGGCTGCTTGAATCGAACGGGTACGCCGGGAAACTTGTGCTGTTCAATGGCTCGAACACTGACGCTGCATCGGCAGCGACCTACAAAGCATGGGTGCAGGAACACAAGGGCGGTTCCAAGATCAGCGGTTCGCGATCTGCCGATATGCGCTCTGCGTTGGTCGACCGGTTCCGTGATGATGCGGAGATCATGATCGCAACCGAAGCCGCGGCTGAAGGTATCAATTTGCAGTTCTGTTCGATCGTCGTGAATTACGACCTTCCGTGGAACCCGCAACGGATCGAGCAACGCATCGGGCGTTGTCACCGGTACGGTCAAAAACACGACGTCGTTGTCATCAACTTTTTGAACCAATCGAACGCTGCCGAGCAGAGAGTGTTTGAGCTACTTGATGAGAAGTTCCAACTGTTCTCCGGCGTGTTCGGAGCGAGCGATGAGGTGCTGGGAGCGATCGAATCGGGCCTTGATTTTGAGCGGCGTGTGGCGTCAATTTTTCAATCGTGTCGATCGAACGATGAAATCGAAGCGGAGTTCACACAACTTCGCCTGGATCTCGAAACTGAGATCACCACAACGATGGACGACACCAGAAAGAAGCTTCTCGAAAACTTTGATAGTGAGGTACACGATCGGCTCAAGGTTTCGCTTCGTGAAAGCCAGGAGTACCTCAATCGAAGCGAGCAACAACTTTGGAACCTCGCCAAAGTCGGGCTCGCCAATCAGGCAACGTTTGACACTGGCCGTTTGCAATTCACGCTGAACGAGCTGCCCATCATCGTTACCGAAGTGCCGGTCGACGTTCCGCTCGGTCACTATTCCGTTTCCAAAACTGCCGACGACGACGTTCACCGTTTCCGTAGTCAACATCCCCTCGCTCAGTTCGTCATCCACCACGCAGCGAACCTGAACGTTGGCATCCATGAGGTGACACTTGATTACACGGGATGGGCAAAGACATCGGAAGCAATGAAAACGTTTCTCGGTCGATCAGGTGCAATCGAGGTGGCGCAGCTCACCGTCGACGGTGCCGATATCGAAGACCACCTCCTGTTCATTGGCGTTACCGACGACGGCGAAACCATTCCGCCCGACGTTGTCCGCCGAATCCTTGACCTACCCGCCTCCGGAGAGCCAAGAATTCAGGCTCCCGACGACCGTAAAGAGGGCGAAGCCGACGCTGTAGCAGTGCGGGTCAAGCACGAGGCCAGTGAAATTCTTCGCGATGTTGGTCAACGTCAAGGAGTGTGGTTCGACGCGGAAATGGAAAAGCTCGATCGGTGGGCCGAAGACAAGCGTGCCGGGCTCAAAGCGGAACTCCGAGATCTCGACAACGAAATCAAAGAACTCAAAAAGCAAGCCAGACAAGCCGCGAACCTCCCCGACAAACTCGCCGTCCAGAAGAAAATCAAAACGGCCGAGACCAGCCGAGATCAGGCATGGCGCTCATACGACGATGAAGCCAAGACCGTTGACCAAGCCAAGGACGACATCATCGGTCGGATCGAGGCACGCCTCTCGAACACCCAAACCACCGAAACCTTGTTTCGAATCCACTTCCGAATCATCTGATGTTTGCGATCACGGTGACCAGTCAATGATGTTGAATGTGCCGAAAGGTGAG
>JANMEI010000891.1:0-1503 GCA_031376865.1 Acidimicrobiia bacterium
CACTGGACGCGGCACTCGAAAGCGACGGAGTTCGCGCTGGTCGGCGGCACTGTCCGGCGCGATCAACACATCGACCGCCCACTCGTCGCCGAGCGGTTGCAGTTTGGTGGCCAACCGTCGCAAACGGTCGCCGTCGGTTGCGGCAATCGATGCCCGCCGCAACGTCCACAGCGGCCTGCCGAGTCCGGTCACAAATTGAATAAACGCCTCAACTTCCGAAGGGCCATGAGCAGCCAACAGGTTCGGGGCGAATTCGATGAGGACCGCCGTTCGGGCGGGAAGCGATAGAAACAACTTCGGGGCGCCCCGCACAATCATGTTCTCTGCTCCCTGCGTGTCGACCTTGATCACTCGAAGGCGATCGAGATCCAACCCCTTCCGCTCGAGAACATCATCGAGTCGATCGACGGGCACCTTCTTTGTTGCTCGGTCAGTTGCAAAGCCGCTCGATAAACGATGGTCGCCAAGGTTGGCGGTGCTGATCGTCAAGTCCATGGAGCCGACCTGGTGAGCAAGGCCAATCTCGTGAACCCTGACGTGGCAAAGCGAGTCAACATCAACGTTTCGGCGAAGTAACTCAGCGTTGATTGGATCAGGCTCGAATGCGTGTACGTACCCGCGAGTGCCGACCGCCCGTCCGAGCACGGCGGAATACCAACCAATGTTTGCCCCAATATCGAGCACACCATCGCCCGGTTGCAGCATCAACCACAAGATCTTCGTGGTGAACGGCTCCCATCGCCCAGTGTCGGCAATCAACCGCGAGACATGCTGATCGCCTGACTCATGAACCAAAAACGGAAACGGCTGCCCATTCGGCAGCCGCCCTGTGACTTCTTGACCCATGAGGTGAAGTTAGCCCTTGGTTGCGCCCAACGTCAGTCCACCGATGAATTGTTTTTGCAGAAGGAAATACACCACCAACGTGGGGATTGCGATAATCACCGATGCCGCTGCTACTTGAGCATCGGAGGTGGTGAACGCCCCACTGAGCTGAGCAATCGACGACGTGATCGGCTTTTGCTTTCCCTGGTTGAGCATGACGCTGCCCCAGAAGAAGTCGTTGTACAACCATGTGAACTCGAGCGTCCCGAGCGCCGCCAATGCTGGCTTGCACAGTGGTAACACGATGCCCCAGAACTGGCGGCTGACACTCGCCCCGTCAACAAGTGCAGCTTCGGTGAGCTCTTTCGGAAGCGTCCTCATATAGTTCGAAATCACAAAGGTACAAAACCCAGTTTGAAACGCAACGTGAATGAGGATGACACCAATCTTCGTTCCAAGTAGCACACCGTTACGTTCGTCAAAAAAGATCGCTGCAATGAAGTCGGGAAGGGGCAAGCTCTTGTTTTTGTAGATCTGCACAATCGGCTGGAAGATCACTTGCTGAGGCATCAAGTTGCCGGCGGTAAAGATCACCAAAAACATGGTGTTAAACCGCCCGCTGAAACGAGTGCAGGCAAACCCGACCAGGCTGGCGAAGAGCAAAATCAACAGGATCGA
>JANMEI010000902.1:0-4174 GCA_031376865.1 Acidimicrobiia bacterium
CCGTTAACCGCCAGCCCCGGTGTTGTCACGGCACGGAAAATCCGCCACGAGATGAACGTCCGACCGCCTCGATCGGATCACGAGTATCGCCAAAATAGCCAAGTGCATACGCTGCTCGCGAGTAGCCGATCAAACGCAACAAGTCGTCGGGAAGGTCCTGTGCTTCGGCTGGTGGGCAAGACAGATACTGGTTTTCTTCTTGGCGCAGCCAGCCGAGGCAATAGTCGATGTTTACGCCAACTCGTCGCTGTTGCGTGGTATTCGCCCCGCCGCCGTGAAACACCGAACCGGTATAGATGACCACAGACCCCTTCTGCATCTCGGCCGCGAGAGAGTCGCCGTGACGCACGGGGTGATCGTGTGCATACTGAGTACTTCCAGGAATGACACGAGTTGCCCCGTTAGCCTCCGTGAAATCTGTTGCGGCCCAAATGGTGCTGACTTCCACTTCAAAACCAACCGGAAACGGAAACCGATCCCACGCCCATTGGTCGCGATGCAGCATCTGCGCCGGCTCGCCCGGCCCGATGTCAATGAGTTGGGTGAGATGCAACTGGTACGTAGTCGAATTGATGCCGAGCGTCCGGTCGCAGATACCCAACACCGTCGGATGCATGATGAGTTGGTGCGAAGCCGTCGATCGAGTGACCAAACTGCCGCAACGGCGCGTGTTGCGACCGCTGAACGCGTCGGGTCCCATGGCTGTCGCCAGGAGGTGAGGCTCCATCTCGGTCATGAGTTGATCCATGACTGATTCGGGCACTGCCCGTTCGACGATCACCACCCCGTCTCTCAGCAATGTGACTGTCATCGCGTCAAGATCGTCTGTTGGCATAAACCTTACGATTGTCACGACGCGTCCTTAGGGGTTTGGGTTGAGATTATGAGGTATCTAGATCCAATGGATACGCTGATCGTAGACCGAACGATCAGCAGCGAATCAATCACTTCGGATAGGGTGAGGTGATGTACCCGCGTCGGCTTGTGCCCCACTCGTTCACCGCCCCGACGCTAAGTCATGCTCGTTTTGACTTGCAACCAATGGGGCCTCGTCACCTCAGTATCGACTACGAGGCGATCATTGAGACCGGCGACCGTCTCGACGGCAAAATGTTGCCTCCGGGTTGGCTAGGTGACGTCACCCTTTTCACGCGCGAGAGCGATCTGACGGAGTTGCACTGGCACGCACGTGAGTTCTCGACGAAATCGTCCTTTGCGTACATCGCGGTTGACTCGACCTCGGGGAAGTCGCTCGGTTGCGTCTACGTCAATCCATCGGAAAAGGCCGGTTTTGAAGCGGAGGTGACGTGTTGGGGCAGGTGGATGCCCGACCAGCCTGAATGGGATCAGCAGTTGTTCACTGTCGTTCAGGACTGGATGACACAGAGCTGGCCGTTTGGCCGGGTGGTGTATCCGGGTCGGTCACTGTCGTGGGCCGAATGGAAGTTGCTTCCGTCGGCACAGACACCTGGTTTGTCGTAGGCAGCTGGTTTGCCTCGGGCCATTGCAAACGAGACACCACTAATCCCACCACACCCACGAGGGCTGCTCCGGCAGCAAAGGCCACGCCTGCCCCCAGCGATGACAAGGCGCCGGTGATGGCTTGTGATACTGGATCAAGCGCAAGGAACGAGAATGCCAGCAACGATGCCACGCGCCCCTGAAACGCCGCGTCGGTAGTTGATTGCAACCACGTTGCGGTGACCACGCCCTCGTAACCCCAACTCATCGCAGTCAACACGGCCACACCAACCGCGATGGGGAGGGTCGGCGCAAGCGCCAACCCCAACATGCCGATACACACCACTGCACACAAGATGACTAGTAAACGTTTCGGCGAGATGGTGGGAGGTCGTAAGCCTGCGTACACTGCACCGGAAAATGCTCCAACCCCAAAACCTGCCAGAAGCCACCCTAAGGACGATGCGCCTCCGTATCGATCCTTTGCCAGCAAAGCGCTGCCAAGCGTCATCGGACCAACGGTGCCAAGGCCAAGGCCGCCAACAACTAACAAGTAGGCGCGCAGATCGGCGCGGTGCCACGAATAGCGAAAGCCCTCGATGATTTCGTGCCCGATCGATGCCCCCGCTGTAGTGCGAGCCGGTCGATGAATCAATCGTGCCAGTTGGCTGAAGGCCATCAAGGCCACCAGTGCCAAAACCGTCGTGACACTTACGGCTGAACGCGTTCCGTATCGAGCAAGGATGAATGCAGCTGACGCTGGGCCGACCACCTGTGTCACCTGATCAGACAGTTGAACCATTGCGTTCAAACGAGCTAACCCAGCGCCCGAAGCGATCAGAGGCAATGTTGCAGTAACGGCAGGAAATGCGAATCCGTCCACCACGCCAAAGGCCGCCGATACCAGGTACATCTGCCAGATCGGGGAACCGGTAGATGCGACTACGAACGTCGCCGCCATCACGATGACACGCGCTGCAGCGGTCCCTCGCAATACTGACGCGGGCGAGAGCCGATCACTGACGGCACCACCGATGAGCATGCATGCTGCTCGCGGAATGGCACCAACGGCGAGTACCCCACCGATTGCGGCTCCCGCTCCTCTCGAAGACACCAGCCACCAGCTGAGCGTGACAAACCACATTTGGCTGAGCAGCATCACTGCGAACTCGCCGACTGCTAAGTCACGCACGCTCGGCTGTCGGAACAGGGCAAATGCTGTGTGCACGCCATCGCTACGTTGATTCATATCGCTCATGTTGGAAACGAGCGTACCCAATGTAATCAGTAGTTCAAACATCTTTGGTTGGACGTTGGTCACCTTGTGACAAGTGGGGTCACAAAAGTGATTATTGCTACGACGAACGTCTAAACTGCGTTCATATGCAAATCGAGCGTCCTGAACTTCCGGTCTTCGACCTCGTTAGTGGCCCATCGCATCAGCGAGGTCAATTACTCGGCCAGCAGTCCGCTGCTCATGCTGCTCATTCACTGGGTACCTATCAAGCGATCCTGCCAGTTCTCATGGGACGAACCTGGACCCAACTGGTGGATCTGACGCAACCGATGATTGAGGCGGCGCAGCGATTTGATTGCGAGCTAGTACATGAGCTTCGAGGGATCGTACACGGGGCAGCGATTCCGTTCGACGATGTCTGCGTTGTCGCTGCTCGATCAGAACTTCTGCAACTTGGTCACACCCCGATTGGAGAGTGCACCACCATCGTGAGCGGGCACAGGATCGGTCAGACGTGGGACTGGTTCGTCGGTCAACTCGATGCGTGTTTGCTGTGGCGAACCCCGAGATTTGTGGCCTTCGGGGAGGCTGGAATGCCACCAAAGATCGGTGTCAATGCTGACGGCGTGGCAGTGACACTCAATTTCCTCTCCACGAAATTGGCGGTTGACCCGCAAGGAGTTCCGGTTCATCTGCTTCTTCATCACGTGTTGGAGCGGGCCACTTCCACCGCCGATGCAGTTGACCGATTGTTGACCGTAAACGCTGCCGGGTGCGCAGCAATCGGGTTGCACGATCAGCATGGGGAGAGTGCGACGGTGGAATTGGCTCCGCATGGGAGGAGCGCAAGGGTCGAAGCAGCGAGCGCCACACATGCCGCGAATCCGATTATTCAAACGAATCATTGTCTGAGCCGGAGTTTGCTTGGTATGGACACACCTGGAGTTCTGCTGGAAAACTCTCAAGCCCGTCTGCAACGAGCAATTCATCTCGCCGGTGCCGGTGCGTCACTTGAGGTCCTCCTCTCCGATGACGATGGAACCGAGCATCCGTTCTCGCTCCGAGGTGATCACCGCACGCCGGTCGCGTATCGTCTCGGCACTGTCGCCGCCGTGATCCTTGACGTGTTTCAGAAATCACTGAAGGTGTCGGTAGGTAACCCCGCTGACGTTGGCTTTACGCAGGAGCTTCAACATGTGGAAAATGGATCGTGATCGGCACACCAAAAGTTCACGTCCACGAGGACGGTCACCAGACATGGCTGCGCGCATACAAATCAGCCGATCAGTCCGCTCCCGAGGTCGTGTTGCTCCACGGCTGGACCCTCTCATCTGATGAACTGTGGCACGCGCTGTACCCAGGGTTGGGTGGCCACTCGTCCTTCATCGCGATCGATCACCCAGGCCATGGCCGCAGTGATCCTCCTGCGAAGTCGTTCTCCCTTGACGATGCCGCAACTCGGGTTGTCGATGTGAT
>JANMEI010000914.1:0-6815 GCA_031376865.1 Acidimicrobiia bacterium
GGACGACTCACGATAAACCCATCGACCCACGGATGAGAATGGTTGTAGGTCAACGGGTTTCCGTGCACGTCGCGCACATCGCAGCCTGCGGCCAGGGCAACCGCAGCGGGTGCGGCAGCGTCCCATTCCCACAGGCCACCCGGGTTGAGGTAGATGTGCGCTTGCCCGGTGACCACTGCGAGGGTTTTGGCGCCAGCCGAGCCCATCTGATCAACGACGCCACCAATCTCTGCTGCCACCAGATCAGCGATCCACGGTCGACGGCTGCGGCTGACTAGCACCACCGGAGCGGACCGAGATGGCTGAGCCACCGATGCTCCGAGCGGACGGTCAAAACCGGGGTCGGAGGTGGTGCGAACTTCGTCGAACTCAGGCATGGACACTGCAGCGGCGATGAGTTCGTGGCCCCGTTCCCACAGCGCAACGTGAACCGCCCAGTCGTGGCGATGGGTGCGGTACTCGCGGGTGCCATCGAGAGGATCGATAATCCACACCCGGTCGCCGTCAAGACGCCGTCGGTGATCTGGCACCTCTTCTGACAACACATGGTCGTTCGGTCGAGCCGTCTGCAATTCCTGCAACAAATACTTATTGGCAGCGGCGTCGGCTTCGTCACCAAGATCCCACTCGTCGTAACTTCGACCGAGTTTGGTGCGCAATTCGAGCAACAATTGCCCCGCCTCAATCGCCAATCGGCGGGCTAGGTCAACATCGCTTTCATTATTCACAGGTCCACACCGTACAACCCCGGCTAACAACCCCAGTAAGTTGATTCCTTCATGACGTTTCTGGCCGATGAACTGCACGCGTTCGGAAACGCCGTAATGTTTTTTACCCGGCTTCGGGTTCCAAAGTCGCTTCGATGGTCCGAAGCACTGATGCAAAAGGCAGCAGGGTGGTATCCGTTGGTCGGAGCTCTGGTCGGTGCCCTCGGGGCCGGCGTAGCGTGGCTGAGCTTGCAGATCTTTCCTCCACTGATTGCGGCTGTTCTGAGCACGATTGCCACGATGCTCATCACCGGTGCGTTTCACGAAGATGGACTGGCCGACGTGTGTGATGCGTTTTGGGGTGGCTACACGCGGGATCGAGTTCTGGAAATCATGAAGGATTCACGGGTTGGCACGTTTGGATCGGCTGGTTTAGGAATGGTGCTGCTGGCGAAGGTTGCATTGCTCGATGTAGTGCTGTCCCAGCCCGATTGGCTGCGTTGGGGTGGCGTGGTTGTTGCACTCATAGTTGTACATACAGTTTCTCGCGCAGCCTCGGTCAGCCTGCTTCGTTTGTTGACCTACGTTCGCGCCAACGACACGGTTGGAGCAAAGTCGAAGCCAATGGCGACCAAAGTCTCAATCCCTCGTTTGGTGTTTGCGTTGGCATGCGGTGCGCTTCCGTTAGTGCTCTTCGTTGAACCCCGACGTATCGGTGCGGTCATTTCGCTGTGCGCATTGGCCGCCGTTGGTTTGGCCGTGTGGTTTCGCAAGCGGATCGGTGGATATACCGGTGACTGCCTGGGCGCGGTTCAACAGCTCACCGAAGTGATAGCGCTCGCCGTTCTTGCCGCCCAGGTGCCCGCATGGAACTGATGTTGGTTCGCCACACCGAAGTTGGCGTCGATGCCGGTGTTATCTACGGCCGTACCGACGTTCCGTTGGCGGCAAGTTTTGACGACGAGAAGCTCTTGGTTGCCGATCGCGTGGCACGGTTCTGGCCCGATGGCCCGACCGCCGTGGTGTCGTCACCAGCGACCCGAGCCCGACTCTTGGCACAACATCTGGATCACGGGCTCGACATCACCTTCGATGATCGACTGGTAGAGGTGGGCTTCGGTGCATGGGAGATGGGCCGATGGAACGATCTTCCCCGCACCGAGCTCGACGCATGGATGAGCGACTACGTCAACGTTCGCCCTCCGCAGGGTGAGCTTCTTGGAGAAAGCCTCACCGATCTTGCAGAAAGGGTCTCGGCTGCACTCACATCCGCTATCGACGCAGGAAGCGAAAGGACATTGATCGTGTGTCATGGTGCAGTCATCCGGGTAGCACTGGCGACACTGCTGGAGCTTCCGCTTCGACAGAGTTTTTCTCTCGAAATCGATAAAGGCTCGATCAGCCGCGTTGGGTTTCGAGGAACGGGCGAACATCGTCGTCCACTGATTTTGGGAGTCAACTACCGATGACACGTGTTACGTCAATCATTTTGGTCAACACCGGTAATGGGAAGGGCAAGTCTTCGGCGGCGTTTGGTGTGATGGCGCGCGCATGGGCCCGTGGATGGAAAGTTGGTGTGATCCAGTTCATCAAAAGCGGCGAGTGGAACACTGGCGAATTCAAACTTGCCAAACACCTCGGCATCGAATGGCACGAATCTGGCGATGGTTTCACGTGGGACTCCACTGACCTCGATGAGACCGCAGCCAAAGCTCGACATGCTTGGGGCATCGCCAAGGAGAAGCTGGCCTCGGGCGACTACGACTTACTGATCTTCGATGAGCTCACGTACTCAATCACCTTCAAGTGGATCGATGAAGCAGACATCATAAGCGCGCTTGTTAATCGATCACCAAAAACCAACGTGATCGTGACGGGACGCGATGCCACTCCTGCCTTACTTGAGATCGCCGACACCGCCACCGAAATGGTTATTATTAAGCATGCATACGATAAAGGAATCTCGGCCATGAAAGGCATCGAGTTCTAAGCTGATCCTTGCCAAAGGGCGCTTCCCGGCTCCCACTTTGTGTGACGCAGGTCACCTATTGGCGTGTGAAACAGGCCACATTCGCTTGCCATATCGAGTTACGTCTGTGTAACTTTTGGGTTATCCAAAACGGGCCCCATTGAGCCCGCATCGTTTGTCGTCCTCGATCCGCGGCGGATCGATCGGTCTTCTTCCGAGCATGCCCACCACCAAATAGGGTTTATGCCTGGCGACCTGTCCCAGCTTGGAGTTCTCCATGTTTCGCGCCCCTTCTTCAACTACGCCTGTTCTGCCTATCCGTCTCACTCCCCGAAATTTCATCGCAACTTCGGTCGCTCTTGCCGTCCTGATGGTCACCACTATCGGGCTGGCCCCCAGCGCTCAGGCAATGCGCCGAGTGCGCGCTCCTTACCCGGGCCGTGGCACTGCGCCTGCCATGGAAGCAGCGATTCGTAGCGCCTGGCCAGCAGGCTTGCAGCGCGCCGCACTCAACGTTGCTTGGTGCGAATCGCGAGGCAAAGCCAACGCCCGCAACGGCCAGTACAAAGGCCATTTTCAGATGGGTCGCAACGAATGGGCCAAGTTCGGCAAAGGCGGCAACCCATTCAACGGCCATCACAACGCAGCTGCTGCTTATCGCTATTACCGAGTTGCAGGTTGGGGTCCGTGGGAATGTAGACCATAACCATTGCGTAGGGGCGAGTGGTGAGCGCAGCGAACCCGAAGGGCCCGAGCCATCAATATGCGTGCATACGTTAGATATGCACAAGCTATGGTCGGACCGGCGCTACTACCAGGGAGTCGGCGGGTAGTAGTTCTTGATTCCGCCAACGGCTACCAGATCATCGAGCCAGTTGCCATCGTATGGGCCCGTATCTTCTTGAATCAGATCCGGCGCAGCTCCGTCCGCAGTTGTGACCAGCGTCCACGCTTGGCGTTTTGCTGACCAATTGTTGGGATCAAGCTCATGCGCCGCGCGCCAACAGGCCACCTGCTGATCTGTCTTCCCGGCCACTCGGAAGTGGTCACCCAACTCAAACGCCGCTGCCGACATTGCTTGGTCTTCGGTGAGCCCGGTATCAAGCGGAGGAGGAGTTTCGCTGGTTTGCACCCACTTGCGTAGCGCTGTCAAATACTCCTGATGGCGATCAACGCCAGCCTTTAGCTGCTCGATACGCCCTGCCATTCGCGGCGGCAAACCTTCCGGCACGGGACGATCACCCCACCCCGGCGTCACCGGAGAACTATGCGCAGGCAACGCAATGGTGCCGTCGGCGTTGACCCACAAGGCCATCGGCACATTGCGGAAATTCAGGGCGGCCACCGTTGTATGCGTACTGTCAATCAAGGACACGCCGGCGTCAATTAGCTCCGTCGCCTTGTCCATGTATTGGTGGCACTGCTCTGGCACCACGTCGATACCAATCACGATTACGTCGACATCGTGGGCTTGAAACTCCTTGTGCAAACCCTGCCACACGGGCAGGTAGTCGCGACAGCCTCACCATGGCGCCCACGCATGGATCACCATTCGTCGACGTCGAGAAACCAACGACGCAACGGTCACCGGATTGCCTTGCCGATCAGTCAACGTGACGTTCGGCAACGCTGAGCCAGCTACCGCCCCGGTGCCGCTTCCATATTCAGGCCCCACGGCGAGAAGTCCATCAGCCGCATACACGGCCCGCCCAGTTGCTCGGGCGAGTTCTTGCGCATGGAAGCGGCCCTCGTCATCTCGGGTCAGGCCGTTGAGCGGGATGCACCGATCCCCTTCGCACCAGCCTTTGTCTTCCAGGTGCCATCCGGTTCCGGCTTCCCAGTCAGACGCAGTTACTAACTCAGCAGTGATCATGCCGTGTAGCTTGGCCTACGCGTCGCGACGTGACCCAATCGCGGCATCAACCACCGGCCAGAGACCGCGGTTACCCACTCCGCTCCACGCCGGAAGCACCAGCGCACGCACACCGGCATGAACTGCTCCTCCGTCCTTTTCGAGGTTGTCGCCAACCATCAATGCGTTGTGCGGGCTGACGCCAAGTACGTCGCAGGCCATCGTGAACATTCGGGGATCGGGCTTTTCAATCCCGTGGGCGAAGCTCAACACCCACGCGTTAATGCACTCAGCTACACCGTGATGGGCAAAGATCGGCCGAACATCCCACCCGACGTCACTGACGACGGCGAGCGGCACCCCCGCTTGATGCAATTGGGTCAACACCGGAACAGTCTCGGGAAACGCTACGAATCCGGCCGGGTTTGGCTGGTCGTCGTACATCATGTCGGCCAACCCATCCAAAAGTTCCTCAAGCGGTTGGTACAGCGCCGTCCAGCACCGGCGATGTGCCTCCATCGAGGTGTCACGGTGCTTGGCGATCTCTTCGGGACTAAAGGATCGTTCTCGAATGCTTGACCACAGCTGTGCGGCCACTCCAGTCGGCACCGTCACACCATGTTGCGACGCAAGCATGATCATCCGCTGCACACCGTCACGCCAAAAGAGTGTGTCGCTGAAGTCAAATAGAACCGCCTCGAGCTTCATCGTCGCCGTCACCGGCACAGTCTGACCCAAACTCTGCTGAAGTTCGGTCGATGAGGTGCCGATACCACCCCAATGGATCGCCTTGCGCTCGAGACTCAATCTTCGCCAATCACACCTCAGGTCGTTGCGGCCCAAGCCGATGCTCTTGCTGAGGCTGTCCGGATGTTGGCGGCTGCGTCCCAAGCCCAGTCCGAATCGATGTTGCAGTTAGCAAAGTCGACCGCAGAGTCCGTCCGGTTAGCTGCGGGAACCTATGTGTTTCAACTACGCGACCGATTCGATGACTTGCTGCCAGCCGTTCAAGTAGGCGCATCTGAATCTTCCTGGGAAGTAGAAGAGTTCCCCGACGCATTCGCCCAATTGGTCTTTCATCCAGGCGACGTGGCAACTGCCAACCTTCGGGTCGCTGTCAGCCAAGCGGCGGTCCGTCGTTTGGTGCACGTTGAATGGCTGACCGTTCCTGACGAATGCACACCGACCGACATTGACTACAACGCAGCATCACTGCACCGAGACGTGAACGGCACCGTCCACCTAGATAACGACGTCTCGCTGTTTGTTGATGCACCCCTGATTGTGGCAGTTGGCGATCTGGAGGTTGGTGAGTTCGAACGCACCGCAGTGTTGCAGTTGCAAGTTTCGGAACCTCGCCCTGAGGGAGCGGTCGCACTGATCAACGTCGAAATCACGCTGACTGCGCTGGTCGTTTCAGATGAAGACGGGATAGGTCTTGACGGTGCGCACATACGCTGCGTGGTCCGTCCAGAACGTCGCACCTACTGGCTCGACAAGGTCGAACAACTGCCACTGCAACTGCCAAAACTTGGATAGCAATAATGGCGCGGGTTCTTCCAACGTAGAGTGCTGGTGTGAAGGTCGTCTCAACTCCAGCTCACCTACTCCACGACAACGCAATCGAGGTCGAATGGGGAATCCCTCAAGGCCACTGGGAAGCTCCCGTGCGCGCCGAAGTTATTGCCTCGGCCCTTCGAGCTGACCCGGCCTTTGACTTCATCGATCCGACTGATCATGGCCGTTCGCCGATCGATGCGGTTCACGATCCCCGGCTACTCGATTTTTTGTCGACCGCTTGGGCTGATTTCCAATCAGTTCGTCACCAACGCGAAGTGTTTCCCGATTCGTTTTTGCATCCGGCATTGCGCGAGGACATGAGTCCCGCTCCCGAGCCGCACGAGATCCACGCCAAGCTTGGCTACTGGTGCTTTGAATCGATGACACCGTTGGTCGAAGGGACCTACGCAGCCGCCCGGGCTGCCGTTGACGTTGCGCTGACAGCAGCTGACACAGTCCTTGGCGGCGAGCGAGTTGCCTACGGCCTCTGCCGTCCTCCCGGCCATCATGCCCCTCGGGCTGCATATGGCGGGTACTGTTACTTCAACAATGCAGCAGTGGTGGCGAATGCAATCGCATCGTCTACCGGCACCAAGGTCACGGTGCTTGATGTGGATTATCACCATGGCAACGGGACGCAGCAAATCTTTTACACCCGAGACGATGTGCAATACGTCAGCATCCATGGCGACCCCAACCGGGCGTACCCGTACATGATCGGTTTTGC
>JANMEI010000915.1:0-3118 GCA_031376865.1 Acidimicrobiia bacterium
GGTTGGTGAGCACGACAAAGGTCACCCGACGAAGTTTCTCCTACGGTGGTAGTAGAAACCTCTGATGACTACACTGGGATCTGTGAACGCGCCGCTGTTTCAGGTCAACGATCTTCATGTCAGCGTGGAGGGCACCAACATCTTGAAGGGGCTCAACATTCAGGTGGGCGCGGGCGAAGTGCACGCCATCATGGGGCCTAACGGTTCAGGCAAGTCAACCCTTGCCAATGCCCTCATGGGTAACGAGGAATACAGCATCGACTCGGGCTCGGTGTCGTTCAACGGAACCGACATCACAACCTGGGAAGCCAACGAACGAGCTAAGTCGGGCATCTTCCTAGCCTTCCAATATCCCGAAGAGATTCCTGGCGTCACCGTTATCAACTTTCTCCGCCAGGCACTCTCTGCTCGAAAGGGCATGGATCTGTCCGTTTTGGAACTCCGTCTCAACATCCGCGACTGGATGGCTCGGCTCGAAATGGATCCGGCATTCGCCGACCGCTACCTCAACGAAGGTTTCTCGGGCGGCGAAAAGAAACGCAACGAGATTCTTCAGATGGCCATCTTGGAACCCGAGTTGGCCATCCTCGACGAAACCGATTCCGGCCTCGACATCGACGCGTTACGCATCGTGGCTAAGGGCGTTCAAGAAGTTCGCCGTGATCGTCCCGAGATGGGCGTCCTCCTCATCACGCATTACCAGCGCTTGCTGGACTACCTCACCCCCGATGTGGTCCACGTACTGGTCGATGGCCGGATCGTTGCATCGGGCGGGCCCGAGCTGGCAAAGCAATTGGAAACCGACGGGTATGACGCATTCCGCGAAGGTGTGGTTGCGTCATGACCATCACCGAAACCACCTGCGGGTTCACTCCTGCCGAGGTACGAAAAGACTTTCCTATCTTCGACCGTCAGATCAACGGCAAGCGGATCGTCTATTTGGACTCGGCCAACTCCACCCAAAAGCCTCGCCAGGTCATCGAAGCGATGAGCCGATTCTACGAGCACGATTATTCCCCGATTAATAGGTCTGCATATCGTTTGGCTGCCGATGCCACCGAGATGTACGAAGGCGCACGAGCCAAGGTTGCCAAGTTCATCGGGGCCAAGCGCAAACACGAAGTGATCTTCACCAAAAACGCCACCGAGTCAATGAACCTCATTGCGCACTCGTGGGGCCGGGCCAACCTGCAAGCAGGCGACGCCATTCTGCTCACTCACATGGAGCACCACGCCAACGTGGTCCCCTGGCAAATGCTCCAGGCCGAACGAGGGATCGAGATCCGATGGGTCCCGCTCACCGACGACGGCCAGCTCGACCTCACCGATCTCGATGCGTTGCTCACCGGGGTCAAAGCGTTTAGCTTCACGGCGATGTCCAATGTATTGGGCACCATCAACCCGGTACGGCAGCTCACCGACGCCGCTCATGCGCATGGAGCCGTTGCCATCGTCGATGCGTGCCAGTCAGTTCCGCATCAAGAGACCGATGTGATCGAGATGGGTGCAGATCTGATCGCCTTCTCGTCGCACAAGCTGTGCGGGCCGACTGGCATCGGCTTGTTGTGGGGCAAAGAAGCACTCCTCGATGCGATGCCTCCGTTTATGGGTGGTGGGTCCATGATCACCGACGTTCGCCTTGATGGGTTCACCACCGCCCCACTGCCCGACAAGTTCGAAGCAGGAACCCCACCTATCGCCGAAGCAATCGGCCTTGGGGCAGCGGTTGACTACATCAGCGCGCTTGGTATGCATCACATTCGACGCCACGAAGTTGAGCTCACCCAGTACGCGCTCGACACATTGCACGAGCGGTTTGGCAAAGATCTCGTTATTCACGGACCAACCGACACCGCCGTGCGAGGTGCCACCCTGTCGTTTGCCTACAAGAACGTGCATCCGCACGATCTCAGTCAAATCCTCGACGAGTCCAACGTGTACGTACGGGCCGGCCATCACTGCGCCAAGCCACTGATGCGCCAGTTGGGTGCGGGCGCAACCGCTCGGGCCAGCTTCTACATCTACAACGACGAAGCCGATGTTGACGCGTTGGCCGATGCCCTCGCCCACGTTGGCGATGTTTTTCTGTAAACCACCTGCTGCTACCCCACCTGCTGTTACCCCACCTGCTGCTACCCAACCTGCCAACTGCCACCCGACTGCTACAAGGAACACTGCGATGCCCGGCCTTGAAGACCTCTACCGAGAGATCATCCTCGATCATTACAACCGACCTCGCAACAAAGGTGAGCTGCCACCACCGGCACACCGAACCGACGGCATGAACCCACTCTGCGGTGACGAAATTGCCGTCTACCTCGTCGTAGACGGCGACGGCGACGATGCAACCGTGACCGACATCTCCATCGGCGGCCAGGGCTGCAGCATCAGCCAGGCATCAGCCTCAATGATGACATCAGCCGTCAAAGGCAAATCTGTTGGCGAAGCCCGCAAGACAATTACTGCGTTCAAGTCGATGATGGGTATCCGCGAGGAACACGACCACGACGACACCCATGACGAAGAGTCAACTGATCACCAGCATGACCACGGCGTCGCCGCTGTGAAACTGGGCGACCTGGAGGCACTGCGTGGTGTCGTCAAGTTTCCTGTTCGTATCAAGTGTGCAACGTTGGCATGGAACACCATGGGTCAAGGCCTGGACGAACTCGCCAGCTCCGACGCACCCTGACCCCATGCCCGACTTCGTATTGGTTCGCCACGGCGAAAGCGAATTCAACACCCGTAACATCCTCAATGGCGACCCGTCGGTACACAACCCGCTATCCGATCACGGGCGCAAACAGTGCGCCGAACTTGCCGCAACGTTGGGCACCATCGAATGGGCATCGGTGTGGACTACCCGTTTCGCTCGCACCAAAGAATCGCTTGCGTTGATTGCACCACAACACGCTCATCTTGGTCAAGAGTTGCCGTTGCTCGACGACATCAACGTTGGCGAGTTTGAAGGTCGTCCAATTGACGAGTTTCGGGCCTGGCGGAAACTCAACACACCGGACAGCATTCCTACTGGGGGCGAGTCCCTCGTTCAAGCCGTAGAACGCTATGCACACGGATTGTTGCATCTATTGCACCACGCACCCCGTCCCGCACTTGC
>JANMEI010000298.1:0-5148 GCA_031376865.1 Acidimicrobiia bacterium
CAAGCGCCCGATCATGTTGCACCGCGCGCTCATGGGTTCGTTGGAACGATTCTTCGGCGTACTGATCGAACACTATGCAGGCGCATTCCCGGTGTGGCTTGCGCCGGTACAGGTACGTGTACTTGGTGTTCGCGATGATCACCAGCCCTACGCCGACGAAGTGGTTGCTGCGTTCAAAGCAAAGGGCGTCCGCGTTGACACCGTGTTTCCTGATGAAGGGCTCGGCGGTCGAATCCGCAAAGCAAAAATGGAGAAGCTTCCCTACGTGCTCGTCGTCGGTGACGATGATGTCAGCGCGCATACGGTTGGCGTCAATGCGCGTGGGCAAGAGGTTGAGCGGGGCGTCAGTGTTGACGCCATCGTGGCGCGGATTGTTGCCGAAATCGACAATCACACGATGCAGTCAGCCGCGCTCGCAGCCACACCTGCATGAGCGATCGCCAAGCAAGCGAGGTTTCCGACGAACGCACCCCGTCGGGCCTTGCGCACCTCTGGGCGGGGTGGCGAAGCGTTGGGTTTTCGAAGTCAGCCAGCGGCATGTCGGCCCCGTCGGTGGCTGGTTGTGTGTTCTGCCGAATCGTTGACTCGCCCGAGCCGGCCGCCGACAAATTGGTCCTTCATCACGATGACCGGGTGATGGTGCTGATGAACCTGTACCCGTATACGTCAGGACACCTCATGGTGATTCCGACCGCACACGTTGGGGGGCTGGCCGAACTGCAGCCCGAAACGTCAACGGCGATGTGGGACATGATCCGCCGAGCCGACGCCGCAGTCCGAAGTACGTTTCACCCCGACGGAACCAACATCGGCATCAACCAAGGTCGTGCTGCTGGCGCCAGCATCCCCGATCACCTGCATGTCCACATAGTTCCCCGGTGGTCAAACGACACCAACTTTATGACCGCAGTGGCCGACACCAGGGTGATGATCGAGACAGTTCAGCGCTCCTATGAACGATTGGCGAAGCACTGGTAACCAGCAAGTCCGGTGGTGACCCCTAAGATTGGGTGCATGGCAGTTTCGCGACACCCAGAAGAGAACCAGGCCGGACGCGAACATACCGACACGCTTCCCGAAGATCTCGATGTCACCGATTTCGTTGGTCCGTACATGTTTCCGGACAACAATCGTCGTCGATGGCCAGGTTTGATGTATCTGGTGAGCGGGGCTGGGCTGATTGCTGCTTGGCTCATGCGTACCGAAACCCCTGTCAACGTCAACCGGGGCCTCTTGATCGGCGGCATCTTGATGGTGCTCGTTGGGGCATATCACCTGGTAGCGGCGACCACCTTGAAGGTGCGCGAAGTCCATGCGCTGACCGCTGCGTCTGCCGCAGTTGGCTTCCCCGTTGGGCACGCATCAGCGCAGTTGAGCTGGCGAGGTTTGCTCAGTCGCCCAACCTGGCGCATTCTGCTGTACTCGGCAGAAGAACCACCGAAGACACGCGGCTTTGCGTTGGTGGACTGTTCGCACGCAGAGGTGTTGACCAGTTTCACCGAGCCCAATCCTGAGGACTGGTCGGTTTACGAAGATGGCGGCAAGCTCACCGCTTCCTAGGTATCACCAGCGAGTAAGATTGAGCTGAAATGTTTGACGGTTACCTACGAGCCGTGACCGACAAGGGCGTCGAGCCCATCGGTCGGGGTCTCGCTCGTCTTGGCGTCACGCCAGATCACCTCACCATTCTTGGTTTGGTGATGGCAGTGGCAACCGCAGTCGCCATCGGCTCCGGTCACCCGCTGATTGGTTTTTTTGTGTTGGTGTCATCTGCGCTGCCCGACTTGTTCGACGGGGCGGTGGCCCGAGCATCGGGTACCTCGTCGATGCGGGGTGCATTTTTCGACTCCACCGCCGATCGTGTCACTGATGGATTGTTGCTCGGCGGTATCGGCTGGTACCTCGGCGACACCCGAGGGTTTCGCAGCGCAATGTTGGCATTTGCTGTCCTCGGCGTTTCTACCCTTATCTCGTATATGCGAGCAAAGGCCGAGATCTACAAACTCGATGCCAAGGGTGGCCTGATGGAACGTGCCGAGCGCATCATTGTGCTGTGTGTCGGCCTCGTTTTTGCGCAGTTACTGGTTCCCATCTTGTGGGTCATGCTGGCGCTCACTTCGATTACTGCGGTGCAACGCTTCTTTAAGATCTGGAATCAGGCCGATCGCCCGGCCGTGGCAGTGCGTCCCACGGCTTCTGCCCGTCGATCCGACGCTGCTCGCCGACGCGCCTCGCGACAAAGCCGGGTTGAAGGGTCGTTGCGATTGCCACGA
Source organism: Acidimicrobiia bacterium (assembly GCA_031376865.1). Taxonomy (GTDB): domain Bacteria; phylum Actinomycetota; class Acidimicrobiia; order Acidimicrobiales; family JANYDT01; genus JANNBN01. Next base: position 2,274 of record JANMEI010000298.1, read on the forward strand.
ACCAAGGCAGAGCGCGAACTTTTGCTCGCCGAGTGGCGCGAGACGCGGTTGGCTAGCGGACGCAGTGCTCGAACTGCTCGAACCGAAGCACGATCGCGCCGCAAGGTACCTTGACCAATCTGGTGTTGCCCCGATTTAGGCGGCCGAAGGTGTCGGTTGTGTTGCTGTATCGGGTGGGGGCTCGAATCGCCAGGCTTGTTCCCCCGATCGTTTCGCAACAGTTCATTCGACTTGCACCGCACATCCTGAGGCGCCTGATCCCGAAGCAGGTAGATCAACTTCGTCTTCATCAGCAGCGGCTCGCCAACGCAACGCTGGAAGGGGGAAAACTGGAAGGCAAAACCCTGAAAGGCGCTGCATTGGAAACGCGAGTCAACCTCGCGTTGCGGTCCTATTCCAACTATTGGCTGCAGTCGTTTCGGCTGATCGGGCTACCTGCTGCCAACGTCCTTGATCATATTGAGATCGACGGAAAACAGAACTCCGATGCTGCGTTTGCCAGTGGAAAGGGTGCCATTTGCGTGATGCCCCATGTTGGTCTGTGGGACTTAGGTGGCGCATGGCTGGCGTCGTGTTACCCATTGACGGTGGTGGCCGAGCGGGTTGAGCCACCCGAGCTGTTTGAGTGGTTCGTCAATATGCGGGCCGCAAATGGCATGGCGGTGGTGGCATTGGGTGATGCCGATGCCGGATCGAAGCTGCTCGAACGGTTGCGAGGCGGTGGATTCGTTGGATTGCTCTGTGATCGCAACATCACGCATGAAGGTGTCGAGGTGATGTTTTTCGGTGAACGAACACTCATGGCACCGGGCCCGGCAATGTTGTCGCTTCGAACTGGAGCGCCGCTGCTACCCACCGCCGTTTACGCTCGGCCAGGCCGCAAGGCGTTGGGTGTGATCCGGCCACCGATCGAGTTCCAACGAACCGGACGGTTGCGCAATGACGTGGCCGCACTCACACAGGCGATTGCCACTGAATTGGAGTCGCTGATCCGAGAGGCGCCCGAGCAATGGCATGTGCTCCAATCCAACTGGCCGAGCGACCCGGGGATGACCACGAAGTAGGTGAGCGTCGCCGGACAGAAAAGTTAGAGCGAGGTAATTGCATTGCTAGTGCGAATAGTTCAGACTGGTGCACATGACTCGTCAACCTGCCAGTTCTCACACGATCGCGGCCAACCGAGCGGCAGCAGCAGGGTTTGGGTTTGAACCGCGGGATCGATCAAGTGGCGAGCGTAGCGAGTCCGAAGGGTCGGTCGGTATCAGTAGTGACCGTGACCGCATCACGCGCGGCCTCATCGCCCGACACGCCACCGGACGAATCGGGGGCAACGAAACCAAACCGGTCATCGATGTCAGCGAGTTGGCGTTTCTGTCAGATCCGCAAGCCCCGCATACGGTTCATCCGGCGTTGTGGGAACAAGCTCGGCTGAACAATGCCCACGGGCTGTTTGAGGTTGCGCCCAGGTTGTGGCAGGTGCGCGGATACGACATCTCAAATGTGTCGTTCATCGCTGGCGACACGGGGTGGATCGTGATCGATCCCCTCACGAGCACCGAAGCGGCCCGGGTGGCGCTGGAGCTCGCCAATACGCACCTTGGCGAACGACCCGTGGTGGCAGTGATCTACACCCACTCCCATGCCGATCACTTCGGTGGCGTGCTGGGCGTCACCAGCCAAGAAGAAGTCGATGCCGGTCGGGTACGCGTGATTGCGCCCGTGGGTTTCTTGCACGAAGCGGTGTCGGAAAACTTGTTGGCCGGGCCGGCAATGAATCGTCGTGGCGGTTACCAATTTGGAACCCGACTCCCAGCCGGACCAGATGGCTACGTCGACTGTGGTTTGGGAAAACGGATCTTTCCGACCGGTATCAGCTTGATCGTCCCAACCGAGGACATCACCCACACCGGTGAAGAGCTGGTGGTCGATGGTGTTCGGATCGTGTTTCAACTCACCCCGGAGACCGAAGCGCCAGCCGAGATGAACTTCTACTTCCCGGACTTCGGTTGGCTCTGCACGGCGGAAAACTGTACACATACGATGCACAACCTGGTGCCCATTCGCGGCGCAAAGATTCGCGACTCATTAGCATGGTCGAAGTATGCGAACGAAGCATTGCACCTCTACGGGGGCCAAGCCGAGTTGGTATTTGCATCGCATCACTGGCCACGCTGGGGCAACCAGGACGTGCAAGATTTTTTACGATTGCAACGTGACCTGTATCGATGGATGCACGATCAGACGTTGCGGTTTGCCAACCACGGCATGACGCCACTCGAAATTGCTGAGCACCTGCAGCTACCAGAAGAGTTTCTGGCGCAGGGACACACCCGCGGGTTCTACGGCGATTTGGTTCACAACGTCAAAGCCGTCTACCAGCGCTACCTCAGTTGGTATGACGGCAATCCATCTCGTCTGCACCCCCATCCACCAACAGAGGCGGGACGACGGTACGTCCAGTTCATGGGTGGCATCGAAGCACTACTCGCCAAGGCGCAGGTGTCGTTTGATGAAGGCGATTACCGCTGGGTGGCCGAGGTAGCCAATCACGCCGTGTTCGCTCATCCCGAGCACCTCGGTGCGCGCGAGTTGCTCGCTGCCACCTACGAGCAACTCGGTTACCAGGCGCAGTCGGCCACGTTTCGCAATGCCTACCTCACCGGAGCCATGGAGCTTCGCGACGGTCCTCCTAAGCAGCAGTCATCAACCGCGAGCGGTTTGATTTCTTCGTTGCAACCGACTCACATCTGGGATCTCATTGGCACTCGTCTGCGCGCAGAGGATATGGGAGGGGTGAAGCGAACTGCACTGGTGCACTTCACGGACCTCAACGAACGCTGGATTATCGAGCTGTCCAACCGGGCGTTTAATGCAA
>JANMEI010000038.1:0-2878 GCA_031376865.1 Acidimicrobiia bacterium
CCTTTCGGGTCCGATGTTGATCCGCTCGTGAATTGCAAAATGGCTAACTCGTGTGGATCAAGATCTGGGATCGTCCACGCTTGAGCGCCAAGGCGATCAGCTTGCTCGCTCAAGTCGTGCAGGGACAAGATCGGGGCATCACCGGGTTGGTGATCCACGAACGCCATCAGGTCAGCGTCGACGATCAGCAACGTCGTCAACGCATTCGAGATCCGGGTGCGAGTTGCCTCGACAAACACATCCAAACTAGCGAGCCGCATCGGAAGCGGAAGCACCACCAACGTGGCACCGGAAAGCCAGGTGGCTTGGATGGCGGTCACCAACAATCGAGTGGTTGGCCCCAAAATCGCCACCCGGTCGCCCGGACCGATACCTCGTTGTTGCAGCACCGCAGCCATGGCCTGCGCCTCATGGTGAACGGTTAACCACAACACACGGTCGGGACCGCCTGGCGCCGTCACAAAAGTAACGGCATGCCCATTCCCCGCCGTTGAACGAATCCGTTCAACCAAGGTGCGGTGCGGCGAGATGAGCTGCGTAAACCCCATGAACGTTTGACCGGTGCCGACCGATTTCGTTACAGGCCGATTTTGGCGAACCGTTACTTTTCAGTAACCGTCAAGGACTCAATCACCACGGCCTCAGACGGCGGTCCGTCGGAAACGGCAAGGCCGGCAATCGCATTCAGGGTCTCGAGGTTGGCTGCGTCGCTCGTGAGCTGACCAAACAACGCATAGTTAGGTGGCAACTGTGTCCCATTCGCGCCAGAAATCACAAAGAATTGGCTGCCGTTAGTGTTCGCTCCGGCATTCGCCATTGCAAGTGAGCCCACTTTGTATTCACCAGCAGCAGGGAGTTCGTCGACGAACTCGTAACCCGGCCCACCGGCTCCAGCTGACGGAATGGCTTCGACCGTTGTTGCGCCAGGATCGCCTGCCTGCAAGACAAAATCAGGAACCACACGGTGAAAATAGATCCCGTCGTAGTACTTCGCTCGGGCAAGATTAACGAACGAGTTGACCGTGATCGGAGCCTTGTTGGCCAACAACTCAAACACCATGGTTCCTCTGCTGGTCTTCATGGTGGCGATATACGTCTTGGCCAGATCGATGCATTGCTTCGGCGCTTCGGTAAATGTTCGTTGCTGGGCCGCCGAACCATCGGCGGCAATACATGCGCCGCCGCCGTACGCGCCAGCCGCTGCCGCAACCGTGGCCGTGGTCGGTGTACCAGGGTCGCTGGCCGCAGTTGGATCAGGAGCAGCGGCAACGGTGGAATCACCAATCTTGACGTCGCTCGTTGATCCTCCACACGCAACGAGGAGACAAGCAGCGAGGCCGATGGGGGCAAGACGAAAAATACTCACCCGCTCACGTTACCGGTCAACTAGCCCCGCAGCGGGGAACCTCCGGGATCCGCACCTATCTGGCTGCGAGATTTGCAATCAAACCGAGGACGATTGCACCGGTCCACACAGGCATGATGTTTTTGTTGGCCAACTCATCTTTGTGCTGCCAGCCCCAAATGAAGGCATAGAGCCCACAGATGATCCCGAGAATGCCCTTGAGGACTCCTTCTTTTGGGAACATTTTGACAAGGACGAGTACCAAGCAAACCAACGAGACAAGTGACGCAAGAATTCCTACAAAAGCCATGTCAATCTCCTGTCGGCCAGACATTTGCTCGCAGACAAATGCAACTTATCAACTGTGACATCGGTCATGACGGATGTCTTCGAAACTACGACACGACGAAGTTGACCATCTTGCCGGGGACAACGACCGCTTTACGAATCGTCTTGCCGTCAATCGCAGCGACCACCTTGGCGTTCGCTAGCGCCGTGGCCCGTAACTCGTCCTGGCTGATGCCGGTTGCGACGGTGATGACTACTTTGAGTTTTCCGTTCACCTGGACGGGCACATCGACGGTGTCCGTCATCAGGTATTGCTGATCAACCTGAGGGAACGGCTCGCGCACCAACGACGCGGGGTGACCCAACCGTGACCACAGTTCCTCGGCCAGGTGGGGGGCGAACGGGGCAACCATGATCACTAGAGGTTCAGCCAGCACTCGCGGAGTGCCGGCTGGGTAGGTACTAGTCAGATGGTTCGTTAACTCAGTGATGCGCGCAATCGGCGTATTGAATCGAAGTCCATCCATCGAGTCACGAACGCCCGCGATGCAAATATGCAATGCGCGCAGATCATCTGCGGTCGGATCACTTTCCGTCACTCGTGACAGACCCGAATCTTCGTTGATGACCACTCGCCAAATTCGTTGCAACAGTCTCAGCGAACCGCTCACGGCGCGGGTATCCCACGGCTTGGATTGCTCCAGCGGGCCCATCGACATTTCGTACAGACGCAAGGTGTCGGCCCCGTATGCCTGGTACATCTCGTCGGGCGACACCATGTTTTTGAGGCTCTTGCCGATTTTGCCAAACTCACGAGTGACCGGCTGACCGTCATGCAGAAACGCGCCTTTGTCCTCAACGACTTCAGACGCTTCGACGTAGACGCCACGAGCATCGGTAAATGCTGGGGCTTGGATGTATCCCTGGTTGAACAGGCGAGCAAACGGCTCGGGTGTGTGCACCTCACCCAAATCAAACAGCACCTTGTGCCAAAACCGCGAATACATGAGGTGCAGAACCGCATGTTCCGCCCCGCCAACGTACAGATCGACCGGCAGCCACGTCTTCAACTTCGCGGGATCGGCGAACGCCTCTTCGTTGCGAGCATCGATATAGCGTAGGTAATACCAGCACGACCCGGCCCACTGCGGCATGGTGTTCGTTTCGCGCAGATAGCTCGTGCCGCCTTCGGTGACATGAACCCAATTCTTCGCCTTGCCGAGAGGCGGTTCGGGCCGGCCGCTC
>JANMEI010000043.1:0-3185 GCA_031376865.1 Acidimicrobiia bacterium
TAAACCGTGCCGCATATGCGGCACGGCCATCGAAAGTAAACCGCAAGGGCCGCAAGCCCGCACCGCCTATTGGTGCCCAACCTGCCAACTGCCCCCCAGCTCCCGCTGAACCTTAATACAACTGTTTAGAACGCACCATCTGTAATGAGGAGTTCGAGTGCAGCGTGTAGATCCCGTCCCCGCGAATAGCCTCGTTGCTCAATGAGAGCTACCCCTGCTCGGGCAAATGAGTAGTCAGATTCGCTCGCCACTTCGCGAAGTGCTCGAAGATCATCAGCATCAGCGGGACGCTTCCGGTCGTCGCGTGCCAGCAGTTTCATAGCAATCAGGTGGCCGGTCGTGGCGACCGGCATCGTGAAACCTGGAAGCACTTCTAGCGAAGTTGCCGACTCGACGATTTCAGTCTCGATTCCACATGACGCAAACAAGAGGTCGGTGACGATGGACCCAGAGAGTGAAAGGCGCACGGTCGAAAGCCTTCCCGTCGCATCTTGCTCAACAGCTGCGACAACTTGATATCCGAGCAATTGCATGTCGTGAGCAATATGTTCGGCTTCTTGATCGTTGAGTACGGCAACGGCAAGGTCAGCGTCCCGGGTCAATCGAGGCTCGGCGCGAGTAGAAACAGCAAGCCCACCGACAAGGGCAAACCGTGCACCGACCGATGTCATGTCATCAACGGATTTTCTGAGTTGCCGCTCGAGTGCAGTCATGATCGCGGCCATGAAATGGGACGGCCAATAGCGTCTCCAAATGGCGCTCCGGGACGATCAACCTCCCAGGCATGAACAACAACTTCGACCTCTGATTCTGTGGCATTGGGAAACTCGCGACGATGGCGCTGTCCACGCAATGCCCGTCCGAGCTCAAACAACTCGAGCGCCACCGCCAAGCCACTCGGTGGTTGGCCTTCGGGGGGTTTCGGGTGGTCAGAGGCAGCTCGTTCTCCCGATGTCATTGGCTGATCTTAGTTGTCGGGCACCTGCTGAGAACTGGGTACGATCGACAGATGAGCGAAACACCGTTCCGATTGGTTGACCTGGAGCAAAGCGAGGTCGACATGGCTGCGGTGCAGTCAGCAATCGAAGCGATCGATGCCGGCACCTACGGAACCTGCACCGTCTGCCAAAAAGATCTCAGCGAAGCAGTCAAGACCAACCCGGTGCTGCTGACGTGTGAAGATCACTTCGCGTTGGTGTAACGCACACAGCCACACAGCCTCGCGCCCTTAGCCGCCGGTTTCGGCAAACCCCATTCCGAGCAAAAATCCAATTGCCCGTTCGGACTTTGGGTAGCGGGCAACTACATCCCAAAAGGCTGGCGAGTGATCGTCGTGGACCAAGTGCGCCAACTCGTGGACGAGGACATAATCCAATACCCACGACGGTGCTTTGGTCAGCTTTCCGTTGATCCGAATCGCCCCGGTGTCGGTGCTGCACGAACCCCATAGGCTGCTCAGCTCACGCGTCCACACCACGCTGGCCGGTTTCGGAAGATCATGCTGCTTCGAGAGCTGGCGTGCTCGCACCATCAAGTCACCATCGGTGTTCCGATTGCTGCGCTCGAACCGAGCAACCATCTTGGTCACCCATTCCGCTTCTTGCTTGGCAGACATCCAAGCCGGGATGGTGATGTGAATGACCCCATCCCGAAACCGGGCGCTTACTGTTTTGCGGCTCCGTTTCGAACGAGTCACCTGAACCTGCGCATCGGCAGGAGGAACCTGATCCGTCAGGGCACCGTTGAGTGAATCGTTGACTGAATCGTCGTGTGAATCAAACAACGACAAACCCTGTTGCATCACAACGCAGTGCCTCGGTTTCGGCGCACCGCCAACTTGTCGAGGGTGACCGCATCACCAGGAACAACGCGACCGTTGTCCCAACCAAACCAGCGACCCTCAAGATTGTCGAACGGTCGTGACCGCACTTTGTACGCCGCACCAAACGTATGGAGCACACCGCCGTGGGTAACGACCAGTGCACGTTTGCCAGCGAGCGATTGGAGAAGTTCTTCAAGCACCTCGGTGACCCGAGTTGTCATGTCGGCCTCGCGTTCGCCCCCCGGGAGCTGCTCGATGCCGTCTTTGCGCCATGCTTCGAGCATCCCCGGCCACTTAGCTTCGATCTCGTGGGTTGTGAGCCCCGACCACTCACCGATATCGCGTTCCACCCAGCGATCATCCATGGCGGAAATTGGCAAGCCAAGCTGCTGGCCAATCAACTCCGCAGTGCGCTGCGCCCGCTGCAGCGGTGAACAGATCAACACATCGAACGCAGGTGTGACCTCGGTGAGCTTTTCGCCAGCCCGGCGAGCCTGTGCCAGACCCTCAGCAGCCAACGCCACATCGGCGCGGCCCTGCCATCGAAAGAGCGCATTCCACTCGGTCAGCCCGTGGCGAACACACAAAACGTTTGGGGGGAAGGTACCTGTCACGGGTGTCCAGTCAAGCGCGGAAATGAACCGTCCCGGTCCACAGGGCAAAACCGGTAGCAAACCCATCACCTATGTAACGGTGGGTCAGGTAGGTTTCGGAGGTGGCCCAACTTCTGCTGTTCGCATCGGCCCGTGAAGCTGCTGGCTGTAAGCACGCCACGATCGAGGCGACCACCGTTGGTGAGGTTCTCGACCTAGCGGTAGCTCGGTTTGGCGACCATTTCGCTCAGGTACTGGCTCACGCCAACGTCTGGCTTGACGGAGATCCCACTGACCGTGATGCCCCAGTCACGCCTACATCAGAGGTTGCGGTGCTCCCCCCGGTCAGCGGCGGCTGATCGGCGTCCGGTCGAACGGTCTCGAACAGTAGGATAAGGGAACTATGGCTAACCGCAATCTCGACCGTGTGCTTGCTCCGGCGTTTCTCGACGGCGTCGAAGGCTGGACCATGCCCGAGTTGCGTGCGGCGCGAGGCGATGTTCAGCAACTCGAAGATGCCATCTCCATGCTGCGTCGTTTGGTGCAAGGACGGCTCGACATCATTGGCTCCGAGTTGCATTGGCGCTCCTCTGGTGGTGGCGAGCGCGGCGTAATCGACTCGTTGGTCGACAGCCTGTCTGACCACAACGAAACGCAACATTCCAATGGTCGGTTTACTCTCCCAGCAGCTCCCGGCGAAGCGCAGTCAAACTGGGCAGTCAATCGCGCCGACGCCGGTCTTCTCGGTCACGACATTGCGTCAGTGCCTG
>JANMEI010000057.1:0-1193 GCA_031376865.1 Acidimicrobiia bacterium
CTGATCCGTCTTCAAATCGAAGCAGTGCCGTGATGTTGTCGGTGGTCACGGCGCTGACGGCGCTACTGGAATGAGCAAACGCAAACACTTCCGTCACCGGACTTGCGACAAACGAGCAAGCCAGATCCACAAAGTGGCAACCTTCACCGATAAATCGACCACCGTTAGCTGGGTCAAACATCCAATGGTCCGACGGAAGGGTGCCGGCATTAACTCGGATGTTGATCACTCGGCTCCCCGACGATGCTGCGAGATGCTCGTACGCGGCGACGGTCATCGGAGCAAATCGACGGTTGAACCCAACCATCACCGAACCTGCGGAGGCAGCTTCAGCCGCAACCACGTCATGCAACTCAGGCATCGTGATCGCGAGTGGCTTTTCGACAAACACGTGCTTGCCAGCCGCTAGCGCCGACATGACCAACTTTGCGTGCGAATCGTGGCGGGTGGTGACAAACACTGCATGCGTATCACCTGTTAACAGATCGTCGAAACGGTCAGTACAGAATGCGAATCCGTGCTGTTTTGCCACGCCTTGAGCGGAACGACCAGATTGGGTCATCAGACCGTTCAAGCCAAACTTCGTTGACGACTGAAGTGCTGGCAAAAGTGTTGCGGTCGCATAGTTTCCCGCCCCCACAAACGACGCAACCAGCGGAACACCAATCGGTTTTGCCGCAATCTCGATTCGTCCGCCGGTCTGTGCAGTTGTCGAGGCACCGCTAGGCGTTTGGTACTCCAACACAATGGCAACGTGAGGTTCGTGACCCTCTTTGGTCATCAACCCGTAAGCAGCCGCAGCCTGGTCGATCGAAAAACGATGTGTGACCAGCGGTTCGACCTTGACTCGCCCGTGGTTCATCGCATCGAGAAACGATTCCATGTTGCGCTTCTCCGTAAAGCGAACATACCCAATTGGGTAATCCTGGCCGCCCTCCTCATATGTCGGGTCATAACGACCGGGACCATATGAGCAGGAGATCGAAACACCCAACTCTTTCTTGAAGTAGTCCTCGCGAGGAATATCCATTTTCACGGCGCCAACGACAATCACTCGACCCCGTTTACGAGTGACTCGGCCAGCCAATTCAATGGGCGCGTTCGACGAGGTTCCGGCGGTGATCAACACACCATCGACACCGGCTTGATCAGAGAAGTCACGACAGATTCGATCGATATCAGCACCTGCACCG
>JANMEI010000067.1:0-3128 GCA_031376865.1 Acidimicrobiia bacterium
CGTTGGTCATTCGAATGCCACGAGTGAACAAGTGAATGCGGCGTTTGAATTGGGCGCTCGGTCTGTAACGCACCTGTTCAATGCGATGTCACCGCTGCACCATCGCCGCCCCGGAGTCGTCGGCGCAGTGCTTGCGCATCGGGTTGCGTTAGCAACCCTGATCTGCGATGGAGTCCACGTCGTGCCGTCGGTGGTGGCGCTGGCACACCAACTGCTCGGCGCTCGTCTCGTGCTGATCAGCGATGCTGTTGGTGCCCTGGGGCTGTTGCCGGGAACGGTGAAGCTTGGGGATGTGGAGCTCACGATCACCGAGCGCGACGTGCAACTCGCCGATGGCACGTTGGCTGGGAGCAACCTCTCGATGGATCAAGCCGTACGCAATCTGATGTTGTTTACGGGTTGCAACCTTCCAATAGCGATCCATGCAGCAACCACGGCTCCTGCGTCGCTTCTTGGCCACCCTCAAATCGGAGCGATTGCTGTAGGTGCTCGGGCCAACTTCGTTGAACTTGATCATGCGAGCAACGTGATCGCAACCTGGATCAGCGGATCGGAAGCCTTCCGGTCTGTCTAGTCAGTTCGCTCAGTCAGTTTGCTCAGTCAGTTCGCTCAGTCGTTTGGCCAGGCGTACGTATCCGGTGCCCGCAACAGCAGCCGGAGTTTCGAGTCGATTCGCCACACGCTGGTGCCGGTGTCGATGACCAACGTCGAACCTCGCCAAAACGTCCGAACCTGAGCAAGGTCGGCGGCGGCGATACGGTACGACTGTTGATCTTGGCCGTCGGCGTCCACCTGAATAACGGCGGTTCGATCCCCCTGTGCGTGGAGGAACACCGATGGTCGCCCTTGAACCTGCAGCGAACCGCCCACCTGGGTTGACCAGCTGACTGCGGCAATCGGTTTCGGGGCAAACAACCACGAGGCAAACACGGCGACCCAGATCACCGTTGCCACAAAGGCAAGCCACACGATCGTTCTGGTGGCACCACTTTTATGGTCAAGCGCGGTTGCTCCACGCGACCGCGGGCCGGCCTTGGCCAGCCTTGAGCTTTCCGCGGTGACAATCACCTGTTCAGTGTTGAACGCCAGTCGTAGTTGTTCATCATTCATATTGATGAAGTTCATCCAGGGCACGCAACGAGGTACCGCAGACGCTCACCTAACATCGCCAACGTTATGAACGACTTTTCCTCTGAAGTGACGCCTCTCTATGAGTGCTGAACAATCAACGATGGCGGCTGCCCTTGAGCAATACCATCGTCACGAAACCCATTCGTTCCATATGCCAGGGCACAAGCAGCACGTTGCGGCGCTGCATCCGGACGCGCAAGAGATTTTCGGCGCCAGTCTGATCGCCCACGATCTCAGTGAGATGGGCGGCTTCGACTATCTGCACGCACCCGAATCCTCGATAGTAAAGGCTCAAGAGCGAGCAGCCGAGGTGTTCGGAGCTGCACGAACCTGGTTTCTGGTCAATGGCTCCACCGGAGGAAACCTCGCTGCGTTGACAGCTCTGCTGGGCGATGGTCAACGAATTGCGATGTTGCGAGCTTCGCACCGTTCCGTTTACGGCGGCGTTGTGCTGGCGGGCGCCGACCCCGTGTACGTGCCGATGTTGCACAACACGGAGGAGGACGGTTGGTTCGTCGGTGATGCTTCGATGTTGGATTCATTTGCACCCGGCGATGTTCATGCGTTACATCTCACCCGCCCGAACTATTACGGCATGGCAGTAGATCTATCCGAGTGGGTTGCGGCTGCCCGACGCCTTGATGTTGCGTTAATCGTCGATGAAGCCCATGGGTCACATTTCGCGTTTGATGACCGACTGCCAGCGAGTGCGTTGTCGCTCGGGGCAGACATCACCATCCAATCAACCCACAAGACACTGGGTGGTTTAACGCAGGCTTCGATGCTCCACGTGAGCGAGCGGGGCTTGCGTTGGGCAGACCGACTCACACGATCATTGCAGCAGTTGCAGTCTTCCTCACCGAGTGCATTGTTGACTATCTCGCTCAGTTTGGCTGCAGATCATCTGCGCGCAAAGGGTCGCGACCTCGTTGGCCGAGCTATTGACTTCAGCGAAGCTGTTGCAGCGCAGATGCCATTGCCGCTCCGACGTGTCACCGTTCCTGATGTCGCGACTGATCCAACCAAAATTGTCATCGATACTCGTCCCATTGAAATGACTGGATTCGATGCAGCACAGTGGCTACGAAACGAGCGTGGCTTGTGGGTTGAGCTAGCCGATCAACAACGAATTGTGTGTTCACTGAGCATTGGCGACACCGAAGCAAGCGTAACGGCGTTGGTAGATGCGCTGACTGAGTTGGCAACTCGACGCGGGGCGGGCTCTGCTGGACTGAGCCCCACGTGGGTGACCTCTGCTCCGGCTCTTTCGCCCCGCAAGGCGATTCAGTCAGCCGTCGAATCAGTTCGCCTGGAGGCGGCGCATAACCGCATTGCGGCTGAGTACCTCATTCCGTATCCACCAGGGATCCCGCTCGTCGTTCCGGGCGAAGTCCTGACTTCCGAGGTGCTCGCAACCCTGCAGCAGTATCGGTCGATCGGCTCGCGTATCGTCGGCCCGGCCGACGGCTCGCTGGCCACGTTGATGGTCGTCCGCTGACGGTAGTTTGCGGATGATGATTTGCTAAGCGCGACTACGAGGTAGGCGAATCGTCACCAGCGATCCAGGACGATCAACTGAGAGCGGGAGTGGGGCAGGCGACGCAATGTCGACCCTTCCACCGTGGGCGGCCACAATCGACGCGGCAATTGGCAAACCCAATCCAAGCGACCCCCGCCCGTCCCCGCGACGGTATCGCTCAAACACGTAGGGCAACTGCTCAGAAGAAAACCCAGGCCCGTCGTCGAGCACTTCGATGACACCATCTGAGCCATCCACTGAACAGCGAAGCACTACTTCTGATGACCGTGCCGCTGCGTTGCGAACCAGGTTGTCGACCGCTTGACGTAGGAGGGCCATATCTGCTTGGACAAGCACTGTTGGACCCGTTTCAGCCGTCAGCACACAATCGTCGAGCCTCGTAGCTGACACGATTTCTTCGGCCAACAGGTCGAGGCGCAGTGGAGCAAGCCGTGGCACCGCCTGCCCGGCGTCGATG
>JANMEI010000120.1:0-2356 GCA_031376865.1 Acidimicrobiia bacterium
GTCACAGCGTGCGTGTGTTTCACTCCATCTTGCACAGTTCCTCTCGCCTCGCCGCCATGACGCTGGCGGTCAGTTTGTCGATGGCAACCGGGTGCAGTTCACGCACCGGAGATTCGTTGGCTCCGCAGGCTTCCGCGGTACAACCCTCGCCCACCGTCGCCGATGGGTCAATTCTGAGCAACATCCGTGAACGCGGCACCATTCGCGTCGGAGTGAAGTTCGATGTTCCGCTATTCGGGCTTAAAGACCCAGTAACCGGCGAACTGGCTGGTTTCGATATCGAGATTGCAAAGATGTTGAGCACGGCGATCTTTCCGGATGGCGACCTCACCAACCGAATCGAGTTTGTTGAAGCAATCAGCAAAGACCGCGAAAAGATGCTTCAACGCGGCGACGTCGATATTGTTTTGTCGACATACACCATCACCGAGTCACGTAAGCAGTTTGTGGATTTTGCCGGACCGTATTACATCGCCGGGCAAGATATCCTCGCAGCGGCAAGTGCTGTAGCTGATGGCACCATCAGCGGCATCGGTTCACTCAACGGCAAAAAGGTATGCGCGGTTACGGGTTCGACATCGCTTGCCAATCTTCGAGAGGCGGCCCCGCAGGCCGACACCAGCATCACCGCTGAACGGTACCCAGAGTGTTTCGCCGCTCTCCAGGCAGGGAAGATAGACGCCATGACCACCGACGACGTGATCCTGCTCGGTCTCGCCCAGCAAGACCCTGGAGTGTTTGCCATTACAGGCAACCCGTTTCACACCGAGCCGTATGGCGTGGGCATCCCCAAGGGCGATCAGATCTTGAAGCAACTCGTCAACGACACGCTCGCGGCATCTTTTGCAGACGGCCGTTGGGAACGAGCCTTCAAGGCAACGATTGGGACCGTGAACGATTCAATACCCACACCACCCGAAATCCAAGACTGAGCTTTCCCCTGACGACGACCGGAGGCTGGCGTTCTCCGGCAAACACCTGAGGCCGTTTTGGCTATTGCTGTCACCGAAACAGGTCAATCGGGAGCGCGGCCCTATGAATCGCCCTGCTGCGCGTTCATGGTGTGGGTATCTGCTTCACCAGTACGACGGAGGACCCGGTGAGCAACAACCTTTCGACGAACGGGCCTTCCGGACCGCTTCATCACTCACAACCCAAGCACTATCGGTTTTCCCTCTATTTGTTGGGCGCACTTGCTATTGTTGTCACGCTCGTCGGTGCATCGGCACGCGCAACTGTGGCACCTCCCTCATCGACCACTCCCTCCGATACGAGCGTGCCGGCACCCACCGATGCCCCTGCCACCACGTCGATAGAACCAACCACCGTTCCTCTGGCGCCCACCACAGCAGAAACGCCTACCACTACCGTACCGGCCTCTACCGTCCCGGTCTCGGTCGACGAACCAACAACCCGGGGGGCGACAACCACCATCGATGTTGACCCCATCGTGGCGTCAACACTTCCGGAACGTGTGACGACCACCCCTTTGGGGGTGCCGACCTCGACGCCCAGCATCATCACGACTGCGGGGGGCTCCGGTTCGATCTCGCCCACCTCGACCACCAGCACTTCAACAACTTCCACGACGCTGGCGGCGAGGTCCAATCAAGCAGTTGGTTGCCTGTTCGTAGCTGCCGATGCCGACGCCGACGCTCGAAACGGCATGCAGCACCGCACATCGTCTGGGACACCGGTGGCCGACGATGATGCCCTCGCTTCCCCAACAGATTCGGCCTGTGTTCGTTCGGACCAAGGACCAACTCAACCATCAATTGCTCAAGGACGGGCGGTCATCTCACCTGTTTCGGGACGTCTCGTTAGCTTTTGGGCCACGTTCTCCTCGGGCGACCGAATCGATCGAGCCGCGACGCTCCGTTGGCGAGTTTCGTCGTCGAACGGAACGGTGCTGGTCGAACGATCAGTACCGCCATCGGTCGATACCGGAGACCTGGGCAGCTGCGGAACACGGGCTGGTCTGCTTGATGCCCTCGTCGCAAGTGGACAGTTGATTGGCCCGATGCCAGCCATCTCAAATGAAATTTTGCTACCACATTCCAGTCACTGTCAACCTAATCAAGAAATTTCTCAAAGTTACCAGCAAATAAATTCGCTTGGAACAGGTTCACTGAACCTTGTAAACGCTTATGACACTAACATTTCATCCTGGTCTTCTCTCGGTGTCACTCAGGAAGCTGGCACCACTTTTTAGGCCAAGGGTTATACCGCCAGCCAGGCTAATCGCGTCCCAATTAATACCGAATGTCTTGCTGATATTTTTGCTTACTTCGGCCACGCGAACACGCAATTGAATTTGTTCGTCATTTTTTACGCGAAGTTGGTTGATAATTTCTTC
>JANMEI010000134.1:0-12872 GCA_031376865.1 Acidimicrobiia bacterium
CTCGCGCGGTGCCGTCGTCGCAAACCGTTCCAGCCGTCATCCACTGGGCGAACGAGGATCCGCTGCCCCAAGCCCATCGGCCAGAAACTGAATAGCTTCCGTCGGGCAGGGTGGTTCCCACCCCGTTTGGGGCGTACGCGCCACACACCACTGAGCTGCGGTGTCCGAACAAGTGAGTAGCGGTGGTTGGCTCAAGTGCGCCACTGAGATGTGACGTGAGCGACGCGATCGTGGCGCACCAACCCGAAGCACCGTCTGCTCGGCTCAGTCGTTCAATGGCCGAAATGGTCTCGAGCGGCGAGTACTCCGGGCCTGAGTACTTTTGGGGAACATAGGCGCGCAGGATATCGAGCTCACGCAGGATGCTGATCGCGTCGTCAGAGAGTTTTCGATCTTGCTGATGTTGATCGGCCAATTCGGAAAGGCGTTCGGTGCGAGCGTCAACCCGTTGCAGAAGATCTGTAGTCACACTCCTATCCTGTCTCAGGAGCGCTGTTGAGCGTAAGTTGCGAGTGTGTCGAACAATCGTTGTTGTTGCACGTCGGTTGCCGCGGTGCGTTCAGGATGCCACTGGACGCCCACAATCCAAGCTTCTTGGTCGATCAGCTCGATTGCCTCGACACAGCCATCGTCAGCTTTTGCGGTGACAGACAACCCATCCCCAACTCGATCGATTGCCTGGTGGTGGTAACTCCAGGCGGCGTCGAATTGTTGTGGCGATACCCGGCTGAGCCGCGATCCGTCGACGACATGAACGGGATGACATTCGCCGAGCCGATGTGGATCCCAACCCTCAGACGGGTCGAGGTGTTGCTGCAACGAACCTCCCATGGCGATGTTGAGGACCTGCATGCCGCGGCAAATCGCCAGCGTTGGCACGCCCAGTTCAACCGCAGCGCGGGCGAGCGTGAGTTCGAGTGAATCACTCGCTTCGCTGACCCCGTACACCTCAGGATGACGGTCTTGTCCGTATCGTGCTGGGTCGACGTCTCCACCGCCCACCAGCACCAATCCGTCGACTCGTTGCAGGATCTCGACGGCTTCGTCGTGGGTGATGTGTCGAGGCGCCAGCATTGACTCGTGGCAGCCTGCCCGCCAGATCGCCTCGACGTACAACATCTGCATGACAGCGGCACTGGTATCTGACCATCCACTCACATCGCCCGCATCGCGAGGCCTCGTGGACACGGCGATCACTGGTTTCGTTGGGTGCGCGCTCATCTCACCCATTGTGCCATTCCCTCGTCAAATCTGCGTTCCGCATGTTCCGGTAGGGTCGCAATCATGACCGAACTTCCATTTCACCGGCGTACCTGGATGACCCTCGAACCAATCCACGGCATGGTGTATTTCTCCCCGTTGGCTGTTCCAGCGTATGAGGCTATCGGCCTGGTCGGACGTGAGGGCTACTTCGCCAGCCGGGCTGCGCCGATGGGTGCGGTCAGCGCCGAAGTAGTGATCTCGACGTTCTACAACTTTGCGCCGGCACTCATACGTTCCTGTATCCCGCATGCGTGGACCAACGCGAATCCACAGATCGTTCTCGCTGCACGCCATCAAGTCGTGACCGACACGTTGCAACAACACTGCGCTGAACAAGCCAACTCCGACGACACCAAACGTGCTGCCGAAATTGCCAGAGGGATCGCTTTTGACGCATGTCGACGAATCGAAGGACGGCCGCTCTTTGCTGCGCACGCCGCGTTGCCTTGGCCCGATGACAACAATCCCGCACTCGTCCTGTGGCATGCGCAAACGCTGCTGCGTGAGTATCGCGGCGACGGACATATCGCAGCGCTGGTGGTTGAAGAGTTGTGTGGCGTCGATGCTCACGTGTCGCACATCGCTACCGGACAGATGCCGGTCGATCTGATGAGAGGCACACGTTCCTGGGACGAAGCCGACTATCAGGCATCAGTCCAATCCATGGCTGCACGGGGGCTGGTGACACGAAGTGCAGACGGCGGCATTGCCTTAACAGTCGATGGGCAAGCCCAACGTCAACGAATCGAAGATGCCACTGATCGCCTCGCAGCGGCGCCGTACCTAGTGGCCGGGGAAGATACGTGTACAGAGCTTCGTCGCGCTGCTCGTCCGTTATCGCAAGCGATCATCTCGGCTGGTCTCTCGCCACTCCGCCAATTGCCTCCGGCGCTGGCCGACAACAGCTGAGTCGCATCGGCCATGGCAATCAGAGAAATCCTCACCGTCGGACATCCCCTGCTCAGAGAACGCGCTCGTGAGGTGACCAGCCAAGAACTAGCCACTCCAGAGGTTCAGCAGATCATCGACGACCTGATCGACACGATGCATCATGCGAACGGAGCTGGAATCGCTGCCAATCAAATTGGCGAGTTGATCAGAATCGCCACGATCGAGGTGAATCACAATCCCCGGTATCCGTACAAACCTCAAATCCCCTTGACTGTTGTGGTCAATCCAATTGTTGAGTTCATCGACGACGAACTCGTCGAGATCAACGAAGGATGCCTCTCCGTTCCCAACATGAGGGGCAATGTCTTCCGCCATGTCAACATTCGGGTTCGATTCTTGGATCGCGACGGCAACCCGCACGACGAAATCAAACGCGGGCTAACTGCAGGTACGTTTCAGCACGAATTAGATCATCTTGATGGTTTGCTGTTCCTCGACAAAGTTGTAGATACCACCACCCTGACTACCTGGGAGCAGTTTGAGCGGTGGCACCGCGATGCGTTTATCACCAGAATCACGGAGTTTGTTTCGAGGGTCGGTTCATAAGAGGATGATGGAGGTATGACTCGTTCTGGAGCCGATCAAACTCGCGTATTTTGGGCCGAGTACGCCTGGTTAGGCGGTGCTGGTGGACCGCACTCAGCAGATCCTGGAGCGTTGGCAGAATCTGTTTCGATCAGTGTTGAAGCCGGACGGATTTCCAGCATCGTTTCAGATGTTCCGGATGTTCCGGCAGGTGCGATTCCGTTAGCGGGCGTCACGCTGCCGGGAATGGCCAATACACACTCGCATGCGTTTCATCGTCTCATCCGTGGGGCTGAGCCCGTGCACCAAACCAGCGCCGATTCATTTTGGTCGTGGCGCGATCAGATGTATGAAGCAGCCAACGGGCTCACCCCTGAATCTTATGGGCGCTTAGCAGCCGATGTCTTTACGGAGATGGTCCAAGCGGGATACACCTCAGTTGGCGAGTTCCACTATGTTCACCACGAACGAGATGGTCGTCCGTATAACGAAGCTCATGCGATGGAGCTAGCGGTCGTCGAAGCGGCCCAGTCGGCTGGTATCAGAATGACGCTCTTAGACACGTGTTATCTGCGCGCAGGGTTTTCCAAAAAGACGGTCGACGATTCCCAGAAGCGCTTTAGCGACGGCTCGGTCGATGAGTGGGAAGCCCGAGTTGAGGGACTGGCTCGAACCTTGCGGGGCCGCTCCACGATACGGCTCGGCGGTGCAATCCATTCGATGCGAGCAGTGAGCCCCAACGATGCAGCGACGGTAGTTCGATGGGCGAGCAGCCGTCAGCTTCCGTTACACATGCACCTGTCCGAACAACCGATGGAGAACCAGCAGGCCAAACGCTACGAACGCGCAACGCCGACCGACTTGATCATGCGAGCCGGGGTGATGCAACTCGACGCCGCCTTCTGCGCCGTGCATGCCACCCATCTCACGCCTGGGGACATCAAGGCGCTGGGGGATCGCCAGACCTTCATTTCGTGCTGCCCAACGACCGAGCGAGTTCTCGCCGATGGCATCGCGCCCACGAAAGCGTTGGTCGATGCCGGAGCGCGGCTGTGCGTCGGTTCTGACAGCCAGTCCGTTATCGATCCGTTTGAAGAGTTGCGCGCAGTCGAGATGCATCAGCGTCTCGCCACCGGTACCCGTGGAACCCACACCACTGCCTCCTTGCTCGGGGCCGGCAGCATCAATGGGTATACGGCGCTTGGGTGGGACAACGGTGGTGCTCTTGCTGTTGGATATCTCGCCGACTTCGTCACGGTTTCCACCACCGGAGATCGGCTTCGGTCCGCGCCTACCGCCACCTTGCCGAGCTCTGTGGTGTTGAGCGCTACCGGTGACGACGTACATCACGTGGTCGTGAACGGCGAAGTTGTCGTACGTGATGGACGATCGATGCGTCGACCATCTCCCCTGACGGCTTAATCGCGACCAACACTCAAGTGATGTGGCTAAGTAGCCGTAGCATGGGGGTATGGCAGTTCGCTTTGTGATTATTGGTGGTGGCCCAGCGGGTCACCAAGCCGCTACCCATGCGGCCCGGCTCGGTGCCGAAGTCGTGGTGATTGAGCGTGATGTCATAGGCGGTGCGGCCAACCTGTGGGATTGCATTCCCTCCAAAACGATGATCGCCACTGGCGGTGCGATGTCGTTTGCCCGTCGCCTGGAAGGGATGGGGCTCGAGGACGTCATTCCTGAGATCGATCGCGATGGACTGAAAGAACGAATTGATCGAATCACCGGCCGCCTTGGTCAGAACTACACCGAGCAATTGCAAAGCCAGGGCATTCGCATCATCACGGGCAGCGCCAAGTTTCTGAGCGCCAACAGCGTCGAAGTGGTGACGCCAGATGGCAAAGTCGAAGCGATTTCATTCGATGCATGCTTAGTATCAACCGGGTCACGGCCTCGAATCCCTGACTGGGTAGAGGTCGACGGTGACCGGATCTTGACCACGCGCGACTGTTACCCGCCGAAGGAGATTCCGACCCACCTTGTGGTGATTGGTTCCGGTGTGACCGGTGTGGAGTTTGTGCACATGTTCTCGTCGTTGGGGTCGAAGGTGACGTTGGTGGTCAGCCGTCAACAGGTTCTGCCACAAAAGGATCCGGAAGTTGCCGCCGTGCTAGAAGATGATTTCATTCGTCGCGGCGTCAACCTGTTGAAGGGTGCACGTGCCATGGTGATCGAACGAGACGCAACGACGGGTGGGGTAGTGGTTCGTTGCGATGACGGACGCGTCGTCAATGCGAGTCATGCGGTGTTGGCCATTGGTTCGATTGCTAATTCCGATGGCCTGAACCTTGAAGCTGCAGGTGTGCAGGTTGATAAAAGTGGTTACATTCTCATCAACAACCATTGCGTTACCAACGTGGAACATATCTACGCAGCGGGTGACGTCTCAGGGAAGCTTCCGCTGGCTTCGGTTGCGTCGATGCAGGGCCGCAAGGTGGCCGAGCATGTGATGGGTGGTCACACCCGTCAGCATCGTCATCTTGACTACGACAAGGCCGCGTCGGCGATATTTACCGAGCCGGAAATTGCTGATGTTGGTTTGGCGGAAGCCGATGCGTTTGCAACGGGCCGCAAGATTCGTGTCACGAAGGTGCCGTTTTCGTCCACACCAAAAGCGTTGATCAACAACGACGCGCGTGGTTTTATCAAGATCGTGTCCGACCCGCTCACTGGTGTGGTGTTGGGTGGTTCCATCGTTGGCCGTCACGCTGCCGAGTTGATCAGCGTGGTTGCTTTGGCCGTGACGGCCGGCTTGAAGGTGTCAGATATCGCCGAGTCGATGTTGGTACACCCGGCGCTGAGCGAAGCGCTTGCTGAAGCTGCTGAGTAGCGCAGTCGTCGGTTCATGACAGCGCTCGTTGCTGCGTGGCTTGGTGTTGCGTTTGCGTTGGGGTCAGGTGCGCAAGCCGTCAGCGGGTTTGGTTTTGCCTTGATTTCTATTCCACTTGCGTCGCTGGTGGTGAGCACCACTGACGCGGTGGTGATGCAAACGCTGGCCGGCTGCATGTTGTCCGTCGTGATGGCGTGGCAATACCGTGCCGATGCTGACCTTCCTACCTGTCGAGTGGTTGTCCCGACTGCATTTCTTGGAATACCGGTTGGGATGTTGATCGCCAGTCGGGTTTCTGATCGAGGTTTGCGTTTTGCTGTCGGGGTTGCGGTCCTGGTGGCGGCCACAGCTATTGCCACGGGGTATCGAATCCGGTCCGCCCGGACCGGTTTGGTGAACGGGTTCGCTGGGTTTGTCAGCGGGGTCCTGTCATCAACGACGGGGACCAATGGACCTCCTTTAGTAATTGCCCTAGCGGGGCGCGATGCACCTCCCGCGACGTTTCGGGCCACCTTGCAGGTTGCGTTTGCCGCATCGAACGTGTTGCTGGTGCCGGCATTCATCATCACCGGCAAGGTCACCGAGATTGGACTGAAGGGTGCGGCGATTGCATTGGTGCCGACGATTGCCGGAAGGGCTTTTGGCGAGCGTGTCTTCCGCCGTTTGAACCCTGAACGGTTTCGCCGGGTGGTGTTGGTGATGCTGTTTCTGGCCGGATCAGTGGCCCTTGGCAATTCGATCTTTGGATGATTTTGTCAGCCGTCGGTCAGCAACGTGTCGAGCTTGCGGAGGGCCTGGTCGGCCATGAACCGATTGGTGTGCTCGTAATAGGGGAGCGCAACGATGGCGGTGCTGAGCGCCCAGCCTTTGCTTCGCTCCCAGGTGGCGTCGTCGATGTTGAGTTCCTGCCTGAAAACCTTCCGTGTTGGTTTGTCGAACATCTCCCAGGCGACGGCGACATCGCAAGCAGGATCACCAACGCTCATCATGCCCCAATCGATCGCAGCGCTGAGTCGTCCATCGTCGTTGAAGAGCAGATTCCCTGATGCCAGGTCGGCGTGCAACCACACCGACGGTTGATCCCACGGTTGGGCATCGAGTGCACGTTGCCACAGCTGTGTGATGGCTTCGGCGTTGATGAGGTGCGAAGCAGAAACGATTGCGTCGCGTGTGTAGCGGTCTCGGACGGCAAGATGAACGCCTCGCTGACGGAAGGGTCCGCCGGTGGGATCGATGGCTCGGAGAGCGATGATGAATTCGGCGAGATCCTGAGCTACAGAAACGAGATCCACGTCGTGATGCTCTTCGATCGCATCGTGCCCTACAAGCCAGGGCACAAGTGACCAGTGATGGGGGAAGGTTGTGGTCGGAATGCCGTGAGCGATAGGGACCGGAATCTGCAATGGCAGGTGCGGGGCCAGCGTCGGCAACCAGCGGTGTTCGTCAGCAAACTGGCTGTACTTCGTGGGGCGCAATGGTAAGCGCGCTGCGAGTTCGTTTCCGATGCGGTAGATCGCGTTCGAGGTACCCGTTGAGGTGATGCGGATAATGGGTTGACTGGCGAGGTCTGGCTGCTGCTCACGAAGCAGTTGGCGCACGACCTCTGGGTCACTAGGGATTTCGTCGTCATGCATGATTGTGGGACACCGTAGCGGGTCAGTGTTTTCGACCGGCCTCGAATTTTGCTCTAGACAGGGCGGGTGACTAAACCGCACATCATTCTCGATTGTGACCCAGGTATCGACGACGCGTTTGCGATTGCTCTTGCTGTCAAACACTGCGAGGTGTTGGCCGTGACCAGCGTGGGCGGGAACGTTGGTGTGGAACACACCACTCGCAATGCTGGCAGCATGTTGGCGCTGTTGGGCCGAAGCGATATTCCCGTGCATGCCGGTGCTGACCATCCGTTGCGGGGACCGGTGCCGCATCGGGCTGAGGAATATCACGGGCTCAACGGGTTAGGCGGTGAGTCAAGTGCGAGCGGAGCGAGTGCGCAGGGCTCGCCGCGGAGTAAGGGTGCGGTTGTGCCGGAGCCCGCTGTTCCAGTTGCCTCCAACGATGCTGCTGCTGCGATCATTGCCCTGGTGCGGGCACACCCGGGGTGTTGGTTGGTTCCAACCGGTCCGCTGACCAACCTTGCACTGGCGTTCCGGTTGGCACCCGATCTGGCGTCATCGCTGGCTGGTATCTCGTGGATGGGTGGATCAACCACACATGGCAATGTCACCCCGCAGGCCGAGTTCAACGCGTGGGTAGACCCCGAAGCCGCCGACGAAGTGCTGAACTATGTCAGTACGCATAGTGTTCGGTTCATCATGGCGGGGCTCAACGTGACTCACGAAGTGACACTGAACGAGGCCGATGCTGCGTCATGGCGTGGCACCGATCGAGGCAACGTGTTCGCTGCACTGCTGGAGAGCTACCTGGTGCAGTATCGGCAGCAGTACACGCTGGCCGGCGCTGCAGTTCACGATGCGTTGGCGGTGATTGCGGTCTCGCACCCAGAGTTGATTTCGTGCGTGCGTCATCACGTGTCGATGGATTGTTCAGATGGGCCAAACCGTGGGCGCACCACCATTGATGATCGGCCCTTGATCGTTGGCGCTGCCCCCAATACCGATGTGGTGGTCACCGCGAACGCGCAGGAGATTGTTCGTCTGCTCACCGAATCGGTGATGTAACGAATCGCGAGCGTGTTAGCTCGATGGGGTGGCTTCGGCGCCAGCACAGTCGTCGGCGCCGATGATGTCGGCGACCTTTTTGAGCTGCCGGGCTTTGTCCTTGATCGTGTCCTGTGATTCGGTGGCTGCGAAGTCAGCGACATCGCCGATGGTCTCTTTGTTGGCTTCGTACTTGCGCCGTAGGTCGCCAAGTTTGCCGTCATCAGCTTGCGCTTTCGCATCTAGCTGTGTTTGCAACTCCTCGGTGGCCTTGGCCGCCTCGTCGAGTAGCTCTTTGGCTTTCGGATCGTTGAGGGCAGCCTCTCCTTTTTCATCAAGGTTGAGCGCTTGCACCTGCTCGTTGAGCTCTCGGACCTTGGCGCATGACTCGTTGAGCTTTTGAATATTCTCTGCGGCTGACGGTGACGATGACGAGCACGCGCTGAGCGACACAGCGATGGCTAGCGAACTGATGAACACCACTTTCATCGTGGCCATGTTCCGTTGAGAAGACGAGTGCGGTGTTCGCCAGTGGTGGCTAGGTCGATACAAGTAAGTGCCATTGCTAACGCTCCGTCTCGAACCCCCTTGTCAGCCGATGATGTTGCACACGCGGCGGTGAACTCGGGCTGATGATTGCTCGACCCCTTTGCGTCGATGCCGATCATTGGATGGATAGACGGAATCTTCAAGCTGACGTTGGCCATGTCGGTCGACGCGCTGATGGCATGCTCACCGTCATTTGGTTTCATCGGAGGACGGTGCTTTTGCGGGGCGGGGAAACCTCGACCCAGCGACTCAGCGTTGGATCGATACAGGGCAAGCGTGTCTTCATCGTCAAGGAACTCTGAGTACAGATCTGAGTACCGGATGACCTCGTGTGTGCACCCGGTGGCAAGCGCTCCGGCCGCCAAGATGTTCATGACCCGGGGTTCAAGTTCTTCGAGTTCAGCAATGGTACGCGCACGTACGTATGCTTTGTAGATCGTGTGATCAGGCACGATGTTTGGTGCATCACCGCCCTTCGTGACGATCCCATGGATGCGATCGGTTGGTTTGATGTGCTGGCGCAACAGCCCGATGGCAACCTGGGCAACGGTGATGGCGTCAGCGGCGTTGATTCCTGCTTGGGGGAAGGCACTGGCATGGGCAGTGCGTCCTCGGTAATGCACATCGAAATGACTAACGGCCAGGCAGTGCATCCGATCGGCATCGACCGGAGCGGGGTGCACCATCATGGCGGCGTGAACGCCATCAAACAACCCGGCATTCAACATGCTGATTTTCCCGCCGCCGCCTTCTTCGGCAGGGCATCCGAACACGGAGACGGTCAAACCAAGTTCATCGGCCATGTCGGCTAGCAGCAACCCGGCACCAACGGCGGTCGAAGCAATGATGTTGTGCCCGCAGGCATGGCCAATTCCCGGAAGCGCGTCGTATTCGGCGCAGATACCGATGTGTAGCGGACCTGATCCGGCGGTAGCGACGAAGGCGGTGTCGATGCCCCCTGCTTTGTCCGTCACACGGAACTTGGGATGCGCGGCGAGGGGATCTGCGGTGCGCGCCACGCTTCGATGTTCTTCCCATGCGGTCTCGGGATGGGCGTGAAGGTCGTGAGACAGAGCCAGCAACGTTGGCGTGATGTCATCAAGTAAGGCGGTTGCGGCAGCGCGGGGATCCTGAGCCATGCACCCACTATTGCGCGAATTGAGATCATCCGTTTCAGATCATCGGTTTCAGATCGCGTGTGCGAGTTCGGTCCGGGAACCAAACTGCAAGCGGTACCGTCACAGAGGTTTGAAGAACAAACGCGCAGCGGCGGCACTTGGTTTGGTGGCCCTTCCGTTAGCGACGTTGGTGACCCAAGCACCCGTTGCCCACGCGAAGCAGGACCCATCGCCAGTTTTTGCCGCAACACGTGGTGGGGGATTTGTCCCATTCGGCTACGACAAACGGGCACTGTCTGATCACATTGTGAACGCTGATGGGTCGCACTACAAGCCCGGTCCGGTGGATTATCAGTTCCCTGGTCCAGCATTGTTTCCGTTGAACAAGGGGAAGTTGTCGAAAGCCCAGTTGGCTGAGCTTGATCAGCGAGTGGTTGCTGCTCGAATGGATGCAACGAAGGTTGAGTACGGCATTCCCAACGTTGCCGATGCTCCCAGCCTGGCGGTGTTCTATCGGGGCAATACGAAGATCATCATGTCGTGGGGGATTGGCGAGGAGGGATTGACTCCTGAGCAGCAACAGAATCGAGCTGCTACTCAGGAGGTCTTGTTGTGGTTGGATATGCAGCCGACAAAGGTGATGGTGCCAACCGCGGTGGTCATGACTGCGCAACTTGCTGACCCCAACAACGTGCGCACCGATGTGAAGATCAAGATCGTGGACTGGCCAAAATCCTCAACGCCTCTCGCTTCGATAGGCGAGTGCGCCGTGTTAAGCGGCAAGCAGGGCAAGGCTGCGGCAGCTCTATTGACCAAGCAGAACTCGTTGACGCAGTACCGCAGTAAAGGCAAGGTGTATGTCGTATATGCACATACCTATGTCCCTGGCGACCGCGGCTGCACCGTTCGTGGGTAACCGGAGGACCTGCGACGAAAGCCGCGGACGTCAAGTGGGGAGTCTCACGCACCTTCGTGAAACGTTATCGACGTCACTGGGTTTCCACAAACACGCGGGATACTCCACAACCGTAAATCCGAGGAGCACTTCGATCACCATTTCAATGCGGCGAATCAGCCTCTGAGCATCATTTCGCGAAGCGCAACTGATTCGGCTAGGGCCGCGTTCGCTCCCTCGGCGTCGCCTGTTGCTTCGGATATTCTTACAAGGTTATCTAGGACATTTGCGAAGGTGGGCTGGTGCTGGTCGGGATTGACGGCGGCCAGTTGTCGGAGCAGGATGACGGCTTCTTGGGTGTGCGACAGTGCGTCATCGGTATTGCCGAGTTCGAAAGATCTGGCACCAAGGTTGTTGAGTGTCCGAGCTAGGTCGGGGTTGCGTTGATCGGGGTTGGTAATCGCGAGTTGTCGGTACAGGTCAACGGACTCTTGTTCGAAGGCAAGTGCGCCTTCTGGCTGGCCGAGATCGCTGAACGTCACACCAAGGTTGTCCAAGACAAGGGCAAGGTCGGGATTGTGTCGAGTCGGGTTGAAGGCGGCGAGTTCGCGACGAAGTGTTAAGGCCTCTTGGATGTGTGGGAGGGCATTGCGGGGTTCGCCGAGTTTGCCGAATGCCGAACCAAGGTTGTTAAGGGCGCTGGCCAGATTGGGTGTGTAACGGTTCGGGTAAGCAACAGCGAGTTCCCGGTAAAGGCTCACGGCTTTTTGGGTCGGTTGGAGCGCCTCGCTGGGATTGCCGAGCAAGCTGAATATGATGCCAAGGGAGCTGTACGCT
Organism: Acidimicrobiia bacterium; assembly: GCA_031376865.1. GTDB lineage: Bacteria > Actinomycetota > Acidimicrobiia > Acidimicrobiales > JANYDT01 > JANNBN01. The sequence continues at coordinate 11,641 of JANMEI010000134.1, forward strand.
CGAGCGAGATCGGGAGTGTGTTGAGCAGGGTTGGTGGCGACGAGTTGCTGGAGGAGAGTGAGGGATTCTAGTGTGGGTGGGAGTGCTTCGTGGGGTTTGCCAAGGTGTATCAATCTGAGTCCGAGGTTGTTGCACGACCGGGCAAGGTCATCGGTGTACCGGTCGGGTTTAGTGGTGGCGAGCTGTCGGCGGAGAAGGAGCGCTTCCTGCGTCGGTGGCAACGCGTCGTAGAGTTTGCCCAGTTCGCTGTAAGTTTCGCCGAGGTTGTTGAGCGCGCTGGCAAGCTCTGGTTTGTAGCGGTCCGGGTTGGTAGTAGCGAGTTGTCGGCGGAGCGCAACGGCTTCCTGTGCGTGCGGGAGTGCGTCGTGAGGCAAGCCGAGTTCGTTCAACGTGGCACAGAGGTTGTTGAGCGAGCGGGCAAGGTCGGGGTTGTAGCGGTCGGGGTCGTCGGCGACGAGTCTGCGGCGGATGGTGAGGGCTTCTTCGGTTGGTTCCAGAGCGTCGATGGGTTGACCCAGTTCGTTGAACCAAACTCCGAGGTTGTTGAGAGCGCTGGCGAGGTCGGGTTTGTGTGGGTTTGGGTTCGTAGTAGCGAGTTGTCGGTAAAGGGCAACGGCTTCTCGAGTGGGTGGGAGCGCGTCCTGCGGTCGGCCAAGTAAACTGAGTCCCATCCCAAGACTGTTAAGGGTGCTCGCCAATGTTGGGATGTACTGGTTATCTTGGTCCGCTAAGCGCCGAGCTATATCTACTGCTTCCTGAGAGATTTTCGCTGACTCTGCATAGTTGCCTACCGCATCAAGCGTTGCTTCGTATTCTGCAAGCAAGGAGAGCAAGACCGGCGCGTGGGTAACATCTCGTTCTACCAAAGCTCGCGTAAATGCCACTCGTTCACTCAGGGGCTCTGTACGTAGCGAGCTATCGGAAAAGGTAATCTCTCCAGTGCGGGCCATCATTACTTTCACCTCGGACCCCGACCACAGTGCAGCCTGCAATGGTTCGGCTATCGTTGCCACGGCATCATCAGCACGCGTACAAACGTCCGCGGCGAGTAGGTGCCCCACTAGCCGTCGATAATCTTGATGAAGTGGAGTATCCACCCAATCGCCCGCGGCGTCAAGGCAGAGGTACTCACCTTCAACCAGCCGTGGCTCATGATGCAGGAGCCCGGTCCACGCCACCTCAACCGTGTTGGCCAATGGCTGCGCTGGCTCACTCAAAAAGGTAGCGACACG